>DATKAL010000343.1:0-14063 GCA_035498135.1 Anaeromyxobacter sp. | reverse complement strand
GGCCCGCCCATGGGTCCGCCCCGGGGCGGCGCCGATCGAGCGGATCGCGGAGGTGGTGGGGCGCTGCCCGAGCGGCGCCCTCCAGCTCATCCGCGCCGGCGCGGGGGAGCGCGCCGCCTCGCCCGCGCCTCCGTCCGCGGGCGCGCGGATCCGGATCTCGGTGGCGCCGGACGGGCCGCTCGTCCTCGCGGGAAGCCTGGAGATCCGGGGGCCGGACGGGGCGCTGCTCTTCGAGGGGAACCGGACCGCCCTCTGCCGGTGCGGGCACTCGCGGCGGAAGCCGTTCTGCGACGGCACCCACCGGGTGTCGGGGTTCAAGGGCTGAGCCGGCCGCGCCCGCTCACGGGCTGCAGAGCGGCTGGTCCCCGCGGG
Source organism: Anaeromyxobacter sp. (assembly GCA_035498135.1). Classification (GTDB taxonomy): domain Bacteria; phylum Myxococcota; class Myxococcia; order Myxococcales; family Anaeromyxobacteraceae; genus Anaeromyxobacter. The sequence continues at coordinate 13,691 of DATKAL010000343.1, read as the reverse complement.
CCGCGAGCGCGGCCGCCATCGCGTACAGGTGGCCGCCGTCGGTGTCGGGCGTGGTCTGGGCGCCGTCGCCCGCGCCGAAGGCCACCCCGATCGCGCCGCCGTCCGCCACCCGCTGGGTGTGGGAGAGCAGGTAGTCGAGGCGGTTGTCCTGGTAGTGGTTGGCGGTGTTCGGGAGGGACATGTTCCCCACCGGCACCTGCCACCAGAGGATCGGGACCGTCGCCGCGCCGGCCACCGCGCGCGACCAGGTGAAGAGCTGCACGAAGTCGGGGAGCTTCGTGTCGGTGGGATCGAGCCAGTGCCCGGGCTGGCCCGCCACCAGCTGGTACCAGGCGGCGTCCCGGTCGGCCATGTCGGCCACCACCAGCCCGGCACCGGCGGCCCCGCACTCCGCGAGGAAGGTTCCGGTGGAGGTGCCGACGCCGGCCACGTCGAGCCCCGCCCAGGTGTTCGACCCGGCGTCGGACCCGGTCGCCCAGGGCGAGGCGTGCAGCGCCACCCGGGCGGCAGGCGCGTACTTCACCCCCATCGCGTGGAAGCACTGGCCCAGCCCGGCGATCGAGTCCTCCAGGCCGCCGCAGTCGGTGGGGTTGGCAGCGGCGACCTGGGCGTGCAGGGCGTGGGGGTCCGAGCCGGCCCGCTGCGCGTAGCCCCAGAAGTCCGGCTCGACGTGGACCAGGGCGGCGTGGCTCCCGATCTGCTGGAGCAGGAAGCGGAAGTCGGCCAGGTAGGCGGTCATGAAGGCGGCGTCGTCCGCCGCGACCGTCGCCTCCGCCGTGCCCTCCTGGAAGCCGGAGCCACCGTACGCCGCCGCGCGGTAGGACTGGAGCAGCTGGTAGTAGGAGATCATCGGCAGGAGCCCCTCCTTCTCGCTCGTGGCGACGAAGGAGGAGACGAACTCGCCTGGGGGATCGGGCCAGTACTGCCAGCACCCCCACCAGGAGCCGCAGGTCGCGTCGCAGGCCGTGCAGGGCCCGGCGCCGGGCGCGATCCCGCCCGCGATGTACGTGTAGCGCAGGTCGAAGCCTCCGCTCGCCGGGACGGCCTCGTCGACCGAGATGGAGAGCCCGACCAGCAGGTGGTCGGCGAGGCCGGGGACGGCGTGGCCGGCGCAGGCGAGCGGCGGGGGCGGGGGCAGGGGCGGGGAGAGGCCGCCGCCGCAGGCGGCCAGGAGGGCCGCGGCCAGCGCCGGGATCGAGCGGGTCATGCGCCCGAGCCTACCGGCAGGCGGCGGCCGGAGGCCACCCCCGCCCTGCGCCGGCAGGAGGCGCCGGACCGACCCCGCCCTACACGCCGCGCCAGTAGGCGGTGGCCACCAGCGTCCGCCGCTCCTTCACCTCCGCCCGCTTCTTGAGGTCGGCGATGGCCCGGTCCTTCTCGCCGTAGCGGAGCGCCTCGGTGGCGCGGAGGTCGTCGAGCCGGCGCCGGTAGTCGCGCTCGGCGCGCTCGAGGAGGGCGCGGCGATCGCGGAGCGGGAGCTCGGACCGCTCGTGGAGGCCGGCGCGCGCCCGGACCCAGGCGGCGCGCGCGTCCTCGGTCGCCTTGCGGGGGGCGGCGAGCGCGTCCTCCACCGCCCGGTCCCAGCGGTCGCGGGAGGCGTCGAAGGCGTCGCCGATCCGCTCCTGGAGGCCGGCCACCAGCCGGGCGTGGAGCGCCGCCAGCGCCTCCTCCTGGGCCGGGCCGATCGACACCGCCGCGCCGCGAGGGCCGGCCTTGGCCTCGGTGGCGGGCAGGGCGGCGAAGGCCTCCCCCTCGGCGTCGGAGAGGACCTGGAAGCGGTCCTCGTCGAGCCAGAGCACGAGGTGGACCACCCGCTCCTCGGAGACCAGCGCCTCCAGCCCGTACTTGTAGACGAACCACCAGCCCTCCCGCCCGGCCAGCTTGCCCAGCGAGGCGGGGAGGGCGCGGTTGGGCACCTCGAGGAAGGAGACGGCGTCCTGGGGGCGGGCGCGGATCCGCTCCGCCGCGGCCTGCACCAGCCTGGCGCGGCGCGAGCGGCCGCGGGCCGGCCCCTCCGGCGCGGGGGGCTCGGGCGGCGCCTCCTCCTCGAAGGCGGCGGCCACCAGCGCCTCCTCCTCCTCCTCGCGCCGGGCCACCGCCTCCCGGGCCTTCTGCTCGGAGAGGCGGAGCCGGCCCCGGACCTCGCCGTCGAAGCGCTCGAAGAGGAGCGCCCGGGCGGCGGCCAGCCTGGCGCTGATCCGGCCGTCCAGCTCGGAGCGGAGCGTGTCGAAGGCCTGGTCGATCTCCGCCCCGGAGCGGCAGGACTGGTAGATGTCGAGCACCCGGCGCTCGAAGTCGATGCCCGTCCCGAGCGCGCCCAGGATCTCGTCCGAGGAGCCGAAGACGCCGTCGAAGAGGGCGAGCTTCTGCGAGAGCAGGTCGTAGAGCCGGGCGTCGGCGGCGTTGGCCCGGTTGAGGAAGTTGAGCACCAGCACGTCGCGCTGCTGGCCGTAGCGGTGGCAGCGGCCGATCCGCTGCTCGACCCGCTGCGGGTTCCAGGGGAGGTCGTAGTTCACCACCAGGTTGCAGAACTGGAGGTTCAGCCCCTCCGCCCCCGCCTCGGTCATGATCAGGATCTGCGTCCGGTCCCGGAACTCCTCCACCAGCGCCTGCCGGGCGTCGGTCCCCCCCACGTCGCCGGAGAGGCGGGTGCAGGTGTAGCCCTTCGCCTCGAGCAGCCGCGCCAGGTAGTCCTGGGTGCGGCGGAACTCGGTGAAGACCACCGCCTTCTCCGGCCAGCCGCAGGCCTTCGCCACGGTGAAGCAGCGGTCGAGGCCGCGCACCAGGGCGTCGCCCTTGGCGTTGGTGCGGATCTCGCGGGCCAGGCGGGCGCAGGCGCGGAGCTCGGCCAGCTCGTCGTTCATCCGGCGCAGGGCGGGCGCCCCCCTGGGCCGGGGCCGGGCCGCCTCCTCGTCGAACAGCTCCTCCGCCTCCTCGGAGAACCCGTCCATCTCCAGGAGCAGGTCGGCCTGGGCGGCGCACTCGACCCCGGCGATCTTCTGGTCGAGGCCGTCTGCCAGCCGGTCCAGGGTGGCGGCCAGGGCGAAGGAGGAGGAGGCCAGGATCTTGCGGTAGACGAGGACGAAGAGGGCCCGGCGCGCCAGCGGGATGGCGTACGTGTCGTCCCGCCGGAGGAACTCGGAGACCCGGTCGTAGAGCTCCTGCTCGGCCGCGGTCGGGGCGAAGTCCTCGACGATCGACCGGCGGGAGGTGAACTTCACGTACTCCTTCACCTGCCGGCGCAGGGTCCGGACCACCACCGGCGCCAGCCGGGCCTTGAGGTCGGCGGCCCGGTCCTCGGTGAGCTCGCCCGCGGCGTACTGGAGCCGGAAGGCCTCCTCGTTGCCGAGGAGGGCGTCGTCGATGAAGGCGGCCAGCCCGAGCAGCTCCATCAGGTCGTTCTGGAGCGGGGTGGCGGTGAGGAGCAGCTTGGGGCAGCGGCGGAGCGCGCGCCGCAGGGCCTGGCCGGTGCGGTGGTCCTTGCGGTAGGCGTTCCGGAGGCGGTGGGCCTCGTCGATCACCGCCACCTCCCACGGGACCCGCTCCACCTCGGAGGCGCGCAGGGCGGCGAAGGGGTGGGAGCAGATCACGATCCCGCCGGTGTCGAAGGGGTTGGTGGTGAGCCCGAGCCGCTCCCGCTCGCGGCAGGAGTCCCCGTCCACCACCTCCGCGTCCAGGCCGAACTTGGAGCGCAGCTCCTCGCGCCACTGGGCGCGGAGGGAGGCCGGGACCAGGACGATGGCCCGCCCCTTCCCCTCGGCCGCGAGCTGGGCGAGCACCAGCCCGGCCTCGACCGTCTTCCCCAGCCCCACCTCGTCGGCGAGGACCGCGCCGCCGGTGGGGAGCGCCGCCAGCGCGAAGGCGGCCGCCTCGATCTGGTGCGGGTTGAGATCGACGGCGGAGTGGGCCAGCGCCGGCGCGAGCCGCGACGCTCCCGCGCCGCCGCGCGCGGTGAGCGCCTCGGCGGCGATCCGCTGGTGGAACCGCGTCAGCTGCCGCCGGTCCCCACCGGGACGCGACGCGACCCGCGACACCCCGCCCATCCTCCACGCCTCCCGACCCGCCCGATGGCGCCCCTGGCGCCCCGACCCAGCGATCCAGACGCGATCGCCCGTATCCCACGATACGGAGAGAGGTATCCTACAGGAAACTCGATCCGAGGGGCAGCCGGACGTGAAGTTCGCCTGCGACCAGTGTGGAAAGCGCTACGCGAGCACCGACGAGCCGGTGCCGGGACGCGTCTATCGGATCCGGTGCCGCTGCGGGCACGTGATCGTGCTGGACGGAGCGGGTCACGGACCGGGCACTCGCCCCGCCGCGAGGAGCGCCCGCCTCGCGCCTCCTCCGCCGCAGGCCGCTCCGCCGACGCCGACCCCGGTCGCCTCTCCCCGCGCTCGCCCGCCGCCCATGCCCGCGCCGGCTCCCCCGGCGGTGCCCTCCCATCCGGCCTCGCCCGGGCGCTTCGCCAGCCTGGCGCCGCCGCTGCCCCCGTCGGCCGGCGCGCCCGGCTCGGAGCCGGTGCCGGAGCTGGAGCCGCTGCCCGAGCTCGAGCTCGAGGCGCCGACCACGCCCCCGCACCTGGTCACCACCTCGGACCTGGTCCTCCCCGAGCCGGCGACGCCGGCCGGCATCCCGGAGTCGGCCTGGGCGAGCGCCTTCGCCGCGGAGCAGTCCTCGCCCCCCTCTCCCGCGGAGCCGGCGCCTCCGGCGAGCCCGGCCGCCTGGGCGAACGCCTTCGCCGCCGAGCCGCCGGCCCCGGGCGTCCACGAGGTGTCCGGCCCGCTCGCGGCGCCCGCCCCGGCGGCCGATCCGTTCGCGGCGCCGCCTGCTCCGGAGCTCGATCCGTTCGCGGCGGTGGCGCCGCCCGCCGCGCCCGACCCCTTCGCCCCGGGGCCGGATCCGTTCGCGCTCCAGATCGATCCGTTCCTCGCTCCGCCCGAGCCCGTCGGGCCCGAGCCGGCGCCGGCCGCGGCCGCTCCCGTCCCGCGCAGGCCGGCCGCCGCGCCGGCGCGGCCCGTCCCCGCCGTCCGCGCCGAGGACGAGGAAGAGGCCTCCATCGAGCTCTCCGTCTCCGCCGAGATGGCCGCTCCGGGGCACCCCCCGCGGCCGCGCAGGTCGAGGGCTCCGCTGTGGGTGGCGGCGGTGATCGGCGTCGGCGCGGGCGCGGCAGCGGTGGTCTGGACGACCCGCCCCGCGCCCGGGTCCCGCCCGGAGCAGGTCGCCGCGCCGGAGCCGGCCCCGGTCGCCGCTCCCCCGGCCCCTCCGGTGGCCCCTCCCGCGCCCGTCGAGCCGCCCTCGCCCGCTCCGGCCGCCGCCGCTCCCCGCGAGGCGGACGCCGCTCCTCCGACTCCGCCGCCGCCCCCCGTGCGCCCCGCGGCGCCGGCCCCGGTCAGCCACGTCGCGCGCGCCGCCCCGCGCCCTGCGCCGGCCGCGCCGCCCCGCGAGCGCGCCCCGGTCCCGCCGCCGGCGGGCGCCGCGGAGAAGGTGGAGGCAGAGCCGCCCGCCGCGCCCCCGCCGGCCCCGGTGGCCGAGGCCGCGCCGACCCTTCCGCCGCCGCCCCCACCGCCGCCCGCCGAGCCGCCGGCGGAGGCGCGCACCGCGCCCGATCCGGCCGAGGTGCAGGCGGCGGTGGCGCGCGTCCGCCCGGCGCTCGACGCCTGCGTGCGCGAGGCGCTGGCCGGGCCGGAGGCGGCCAACCTGGCCGGCCGCCGGACGGGGCTCCTCCTCCTCATCGGGCCGAGCGGCCGCGCCGAGGGCGCGGTCGAGGACGTGGCGATCGACGACACCGGGCTCGGGACCTGCTTGAAGCGGGTCGCCTCCCAGGTCCGGGTGCCGCCCTTCAAGGGCGATTCGGTCGGGGTCCGCGTGCCGGTCGTGCTCGGCCGCAGCGGGACCGCGCCCTAGAGAGCCGACGGCCCGCTGGCGGATCGCGTCGCGAGGCCCCGCGGGCCCGCTCAGCGCGCGAACACGTCCGCGGCCGGGGTGACGCGGATCGCCTCCGGCCGGAAGCCGAGGCGGAGCGCCCCGATCTGCTTGTCCTCCTCGAGGAGCTCGGGCGGCTTCTGGGACTCGTACTTGACGGTGGTCGGCTCGCTCGAGAGGAGGGCGTCCTGGAGCGCCCTGGCGTCCTTGGTCACGACGACGAAGGACAGGTCGTCGGCCGAGACGTTCTTGCGCAGGGCCCGGGTGACGTCGTCGCGGGTCAGCTTCGCCAGCTCCTCCCGCATGTAGCGGGTGAACTCGGGGATGCCGTACCAGCGGGAGTCGAGCGCGTACCCGACCTGGGCGTCCTGGGTCGAGGTCATCACGAAGACGTTCTTCATCAGGTACTCGCGGGTGGCCTGGAAGTCCTCCTCGGTGAGCCCCTTGGCGAGGAGTTGGCGGAGCTCGTGGACCGCGATCTTGATGGCCATGGCGGCGTTCTGGGGCTGGACGGGCCGGAGCCAGATCTCGAAGAGCTGCGCCCGCCGGGCGAGGTTCGGGTCGGGGAAGAACTGGAACATGCCTCGCGGGAAGGCCTCGATGTAGGCGTAGTCGCCGTAGTTCATCCCCCGCACCTCGCGGATCCGCTGGTAGAGGTGGGAGGTGGAGGAGCGGTGCTCGCCCAGCCAGGTGCGGGCCACCCAGAGGGCGGCGAAGTCGGGCTGCCCGCGGAGGACGTAGAGGGGGTGGCCGAAGGAGATGGCCGTCGCCCGGGTGTCCTTCTGGACGATCTCGAGCTCCATCCCCTGGGGGCGGCGGCCGTGCACCGCCGGGGGCGAGAAGGCGGTGCCGGCCGGAAGCCTGGCCAGCTCCGCCTGGAGGCGGTCGAGGAACGCGTCGGGCACGTCTCCGCCCACCGCGATGCTCACGTTCGCCCGGACGTACTGTGCGTGGACGAAGGCCGCGACGTCCTCCAGCGTCACCGCCTGGATCCCCGCCACCGATCCGAGCGCCGGGTGGCCGTAGGGCGTATCGGGGAAGAGGTTCGCCTGGAGCCGCTCCTTCCCCAGCTCCTCGTCGTTCGACTCGCGCAGGTCCTGGACCAGCGCGTTCAGGTGCCCGTCGCGGATGCGGCGGAAGTCCTCCACCCGGAAGCCCGGGGCGGTGAGCTGCGGCAGCGCCACCTCCGCGAACCGCTGCCAGCCGTCCGCGGGGAAGACGCCGGTCAGGGTGACCAGCTCCTTGTCCACCTGGGCGGTGAAGCTCGCCGCCAGCGGGTGGAGCGCCTCCCGGATCTCGTCGATGCGCAGCTTCTCGGAGCCGGCGTCGGCGAGCATGTCGGCGGCCAGCGAGGCCAGGCCCTCCTTGCCCGCCGGGTCCCGGGCGCTGCCGGCCGGGAAGACCAGCTTCACCGTCACCACCGGCAGCCGGGAGGGGAGGCGGAGCACCGCCAGCTTCTCGGGCCTGGCCGCGGGCGCGGCCGGGGCCGGGGGGGCGAGCGGGGCGAGCGTCTCGACCCCGACCGGGAGGGGCTCGCGCGAGAGGGTCGTGACCACGAGGCCCGCGTCGGTCAGGTACCTCCGGGCGGCGGCCTGGAGGTCGGCGGGCTGGAGGGTGGCCACGGTGCGGAAGAGCTGGTTCAGGGTCTGGCCCGACCGCTTGAAGGCGGCGAAGCGGGCCAGGCTCCCGGCGATGGCCTCGGTCGAGTCGAGCCGGCGGATGAAGGCGTTCCGGGCATGGGCCTTCTGGTCGGCGAGCTTGCGCGGGGTGGGCGGGGCCGCCCTGGCGGCGGCGAAGGCCTTCAGGATCTCGTCGCGCACGTAGAGGGCGTCCTCGGGCCGCTTCACCCGGGCGAGCACCGTGAAGAGCGCCGGGTCCCGGTTCGGCCCGGTGCGCGTGTGGAGCTCGTCCACCTTCTGCTCCTCGACCACGAGCTTCCGGTAGAGGTCGGAGGTCTCCCCGAAGGTCAGGTCGTAGAGGAGGTCGAGCGCGGCCCAGTCCTTGGCGGTCTCGGAGAAGGCCGGCCCCCGGAAGGCGACGGTGACCCAGGGCAGGGTGGGGGTGGTCCAGGGGACGTGGGCGTAGACCGGCCCCGCCGGCGGGGGCTCGGCGGGGATCTCGACCGTCTGCGTCCCGCGCTTCCAGCCGCCGAACGCCCTCTCCACCATCGGAAGGACCTGCTCCGCCTTCACGTCCCCGGCCACGATCAGGGTGGCGTTCTCCGGCCGGTACCAGCGCGCGTAGAAGGTCCGCGAGTACTCGTACTGTCCGGGCATGGCCTCGATGTCCGCGAGGAAGCCCATGGTGGTGTGCTGGTACGGGTGGACCTTGAAGGCGGCGGCGCGCTGGACCTCGGAGAGCTTCTGCAGCGGGTTGGCCGAGTTCTTGTTGTACTCGCCGAGCACCGCCCGGGACTCGGTCTGGAAGGCGGGCAGCGGGTAGTCGAGGTTCTGGAAGCGATCGGCCTCGATCTCGAGGACCTTGGCCAGGTCCTCCTTGGCGAAGGTGGTGTGGTAGTTGGTGAGGTCGTCCGAGGTGTAGGCGTTCTGCCGGGCGCCGATGCGGGTGAGGACCTCCTGGTACCGCTCGGGCGGGTAGTCCTTCGTCCCCCGGAACATCATGTGCTCGAAGAAGTGGGCGAAGCCGCTCTTCCCCTTCTCCACCTCGTTGCGGGAGCCGGTCTGGACGGAGATCTGGACCGAGACCAGGTCCGGGAAGCCGGTCGGGACCACGATCACCTTGAGGCCGTTCTTCAGCGTGCGCTCCGTCATCTGGAACGGGAGCACGTCCCCGGTCGAGGGGCGGGCCTTCGGGGCCGGGGCCGGCCTCGCCGCCGGGGCGGCGAGCGCCGGGCGGCCCAGGGCGGCGGCCAGGGCGAGGGCGGGGAGGAGTCGCGTGCGCATCGGGCTCTCCTGGGGCAGGCCCGCCGCCGGCCGGTGGAGGCCGCAGGGCGAGGCGCCGGGGGGACGAAAGCACGCGGGCGGGGGGCGGGCAAGGACGGCGTGCGGCCGGGGGCGCGAGACCGCAGGACCGGGATCGTGACCCGCTACAGCTCGCCCCGGGCCTTCACCGCCAGGTAGCGGCCCACCACCGCCGCCGCCAGGTCGCGGGCCGGCGCGCTCTCCACCCGGACCGCGTCCGCCGCCAGCCGGCGGGCCGTCGCCTCCCGCTCCTCGAGGATCCGCTCCGCCGCCACCCGGGCGAAGGCCCCGGCCTCGTCCGCCGGCCGGGCCCGGGCGGCGCGGGCGAGCTCCGGGTCGGCCACCGCCGCCACCAGCACCAGGTGGTGGCGGCGCAGGCGCCTCACCCCGGCGAGGAGGGCCGCGCTCGCGTCCGGGTCGGCGAGGTCGGTGAGGAGCACAGCCAGCGCCCTCCGCCGCTGCCGGGCGAGGAGCGCCTCGCAGGCGGCCGTCCAGTCCGGCTCCTCGAAGCGCGGCTCGGCCCGGTGCAGGGCCTCGGCCAGCGGCCCGAGGGCGGCGCGGCCGGCCCCCGGGGGTACGATCCGCTCCACCTCGGCGCCGAACAGGATCGCGCCGGCCCGATCGCCCCGGCCGGCGGCCGCCCGGGCCAGCGCCAGGGCCGCGTCGACCGCGTGGTCGAGCTTGGTCCGTCCGTCGGGCAGGCGGCCGGAGAGGTGCCGCCCGCAGTCGAGGAGCAGCCAGAGGGTCTGGTTCCGCTCCGGCTGCGTCTCCCGGACCACCGGCGTCCCCCGGCGCGCGGTCGCCTTCCAGTCGATGGCGCGGACGTCGTCGCCGGGCAGGTAGGGGCGCAGGGCGGCGAACTCCCGGCCCTCGCGCAGCCCGCGCGGCCGGACCCGCCCCGGGCCGGGGGCGCCCTTCCCGGCCGGCTCCGCCAGGCCGCGCAGGTCGGGGTAGACCGCCACCTCGTGCGCCAGGGGGAGCCGCCAGCGGCGCCGGCCCAGCCGGAGCGGCCCCTCGGCCTCGAGGTGGAGGTCGCCGAAGATGGCCCGTCCCCGGGCGCGGGGGACCACCGCGTACTCGAGGGCCGCCGACGCGCCGGGCGGGAGCACCAGGGCACGCCGGTGGCCGCTCGAGGTGAACCCCGCCGGCACCCCGTCCACCAGCGCCAGCCGGAGCGGGCGGGGGGAGGCGCTCTCCAGGGAGAGCACCACCCGGTTCGGCGCGAAGGCGGAGAGCGGCTCGCGCACCCGCCGGGTGGCCCGGAGCGCGTCCGGGCGGGGCGCCTGCGCCGCGTCCAGCGCCACGAGCGCCAGCAGGGCGAGGTCGAGGGCCGCGACCGCGGCAGGCGGCGCGCCGGCGAGGAGGGCGACGAGGCCGGGCAAGAGGAGCAGGGCGGCGCGGGGGGAGGGGAGGAGCACCGCCCCGAGGGTAGCGCAGCCCGGGGCGGGCGGCACCGAGGTCCCGCCGCTGCGGGCGTGCCCCGGGGGGGCCGGCCGTCGTACCATCCGCCGCGATGGCCCCCCGCCTCCTCCTCGCCGCCTTCCCGCCCGAGCTGGCCGGGCTCGACGCCGCGCCGCCGCCGGGGTGGGTCGCCGCCCTCACCGGCGTGGGCGCGGTGCCGGCCGCGGTCGAGACCGCCCGGCTCCTCGCGCGCCACCACCCCGAGCGCGTGCTCTTCCTCGGGACCTGCGGCGCGTACGACGATCGGCTCCCCCCGGGCACCCTGCTGGCGGCCTCGGAGGCGATCGCCACCTCGGTGGAGGAGGTGGCAGGGCGGGCCTATCGCCCGGGCGTGGAGCGCGCTCGCTGGCCGGCCACCTGGGCGCTGCCGCTCCCCGCCCACCCGGTGGCGGTCCCGCCCGCCATCACCCTCGGGGCCGGCGAGGCCCGCGCCCTGGCCGGGGTGGCCTCCGCCGAGCACCTGGAGCTGACGGGCGTGTTCGCCGCCTGCCACGCCGCCGGGGTCCCGGTGGCCGCGGCGCTGGCGGTCGCCAACCGGGTCGGGCCTGGCGCGCACGCGGAGTGGAAGGCGTCCCACGCCGGCGCCAGCCGCGCCCTGGTCGAGGCGCTCCGGGCCGCCGGAGTGCTCTAGCGGCCAGCGCGCCCTCCGCGCGTGGTAGGTTCGGGCCATGCCCGCGCCCGACCTCGCCCGCGCCGCCGCCCGCCTCGAGGCCGAGGTGGGCAAGGCGGTCGTGGGGCAGCGGGGCCCGGTGGCCGAGCTCCTCGCCGCGCTCCTCGCCGGCGGGCACGTGCTCCTCGAGGGCGTCCCCGGGGTCGCCAAGACGCTGCTGGCGAAGACCCTCGCCCGGGCGCTCGACCTCCGCTTCGGCCGGATCCAGTTCACCCCCGACCTGATGCCGGCCGACGTCCTGGGGACGAGCGTGTTCCGGGCCGACCGCGGGGAGTTCGAGCTGCGGCGCGGCCCCATCTTCACCGAGGTGCTGCTCGCCGACGAGGTGAACCGGACGCCGCCCAAGACCCAGGCCGCCCTGCTCGAGGCGATGGAGGAGGGGCAGGCCACCATCGACGGCCAGCGCCAGCCGCTCCCGGACGTCTTCTTCGTGATCGCCACGCAGAACCCGCTCGAGTACGAGGGGACCTACCCGCTCCCCGAGGCGCAGACCGATCGGTTCCTGATGAAGATCCGGATCGACTACCCGGCCGCCGAGGAGGAGGCGGAGATCCTGCGGCGCGCCGCGGCCGGCTTCCAGGCGCACGACCTGGCGGCGGCCGGCGTGGCCGCGGTCCTCTCGCGCGACGACCTCCTCGCCCTGCGGGCCCGGGCCCGGGCGCTCCCCGCCGCTCCGCCGCTGGTCGACTACGTGGCGCGGCTGGTGCGGGCGAGCCGCGAGCTGCCGCGAGCCCGGCTCGGGGCGAGCCCTCGGGCCGGGGTGGGGCTCCTGGCGGCCGCCCGGGCGCGCGCCGCGCTCCGCGGGGCGGAGTGGCTCGACCCCGACGACGTGAAGGCGCTGGCGGCGCCCGTCCTCCGCCACCGGCTCGTCCTGCGGCCGGAGGCGGAGCTCGAGGGGGCGACCCCGGAGGACCTCGTCCGCGAGCTGCTCGAGGGGGTCGAGGTGCCGAGGTAGCGCGGCTACGGCTTCTGGTGGCGCGCCCGCTGCTCCTCCCAGAGCTTCTGGTAGTCGTAGGTCGGGTAGAACTCGGTGCGGTAGGCGCCCCAGGCGCCGCGCTCCACCGCCAGGTTCACGGCGCGGAGCTGGCCCGGGGGGACGCGCAGGGTGACCACCTGCCCGATCCCCATCATCACGTACCAGCTCACCACCTCGGTGCCGGCTGGCGGGAAGCTCGTGAACCAGCCGTTCTTGTCGAGCTGGGCCTCGAGCTCCCCGAGCGGCCGCGACTGGTCGTGGCGCAGGAAGATGGTGAGGAGGATGGCGTCGGCGCCGGGGTGAGGGGCGTCGGCGGCGCGGACGGGGATGGCGAGCAGGGCGGCGAGCAAGGTGGCGGCGAGGATGGGGCGCACGGGCATGGAGACCTCCGGCCCACACCGATCGCGCGAACGGCGGCCGGGCGAAAGGTCCCTGCCGGGCCTCACCGCCTCCGCCAGAACCCCAGGGCCTCCTCCGCCTCCGCCGCCGCCTGCCCCACCGCCAGGAGCGGGCGCCGCCGGCCGAGGGCGACGCTCCCCCGGAGGACGGCGCGGGCGGCCGGGCTCGAGCGCGCCGCCAGGAGCCGGGCCGCCTCCGCGTCGGGGAGCCGGGCCGGGATCCCGGCGCGGGCCTCCAGCCGGCGCCGGAACGCCCGCCAGGCGGAGCGGGCCAGCTCGGGCTCGGCCCCCGCACGCCGATAGAGCGCGGCCAGCGAGGCGAGGTAGTCGCGCGTGCTCCGGCCCCCGCCCTCGGGCGGCGGGGGGCGGATGGGCCCGAGGCGAGGAGCGAGGGCGGCGAGGAGCACGGCTGCGCCGAGGAGGGCCTGGGCGGCGAGGAGCGCGAGGGCGCGCCGGGAGGGCGGCGCGGGGCCGTCCGCGGGGGCGAGGAAGCGCTCGTCGATCGCCAGCGGCCCCCGCCCGCCGAGCCGGACCAGGAACGAGACCGCGTCCGCCTCCCCGATCCGCTCGTTCTCCAGGGCCTCCGGCCCGGAGAGGACGATCACCTCGCCGGCGCCGAGCGGGAGGGAGAGGGCGGTGGCGCCGCGAAGCGCTCCGGCGACCGGCAGGGCCCCGGGCAGGCCCGAGGCGATCGCGCTCCCGCCCGACGGCAGGACCAGGCCGGAGAAGAGCGGGTGCGGGGCGAGCGGGACCGACGCCCAGGGCGCGGCCGCTCCCCGGGAGAGGGCGAGCCGCCGCTCCAGCACCGGCTGCGGCGCGGCGCCGAGCGCGAGGACGAGCGTCCCGCCGCCGGCGGCGTGGGCGAGGAGCGCCTCCACCTCCGCCGGGGCCAGCGCGGCGCGCGGGGCGGCCAGGACCACGGCCGCGCCGCGGGGCGGCGGCGGGTCGCCCGGGCCGCGGCGCAGCGGGCGCCGGCCGGTGGCCGCGAGGAAGCGCCAGGCGGCCGCGAGGCCGCGCGGGCCGGTGTTCTCGATCGACGGGAGCGGCGAGGCCTCCGCCTCCCGCTGCCGCCGCTGCCCGACCGCCGCGCCGGCGGCCACCAGCGCGAGCGCCGCCCCCACCGCCACCGCCAGGGCGAGCCGCCTCATCGCCCTCCTCCGCGAGCCCGCTCCACCACGCTCCGGGCCCGGTCGAGCGTCCCCCGCGCCTCCGCCGCGGCCACCGGGCGCGCCCCGTAGACCGCCCGGTCGAAGGCGGTCGCGAGGGCGGCCAGATCGGCGGAGAGGGGCGGCGGGGCGGCCGCGACCAGCTCCCGGTTGGTGAGCGCTCGCCCGCGAGGCACG
>DATKAL010000342.1:0-8320 GCA_035498135.1 Anaeromyxobacter sp. | reverse complement strand
ATGGCCGCGAACAGCCGGGCCCGGCGCTCCTCCACCTCGCGCAGCGCCTCCTCGGCCCGGCGGATGGCCGCGCCGATGCCCTCGCGCCGCTCGGCGTCGGCGGCCACCTTCACCTTGAGGTTCATGAGCTCCGCGGTGAGGAGGTCCCCTCGCGCCCGCACCCCCTCGAGCCGGGCCACCGCCTCGCGGGCCCGCTCCTCGTCGCGGGTCTGCTCCGCCTCGGCGGTGGCGGCCGCCACCCGGTGCTCCTCCTCCTCCCGGGCCAGGGCGGCGAGGGCCTCCTCGAGCTGCGCCCGCTCGGAGGCGAGCTGGCCGGTGCGGTCCGCCACCCGCTCCAGCTCCTCGCCCACCCGGGCCAGGTCCTTCTCCTGGTCGAGGAGGGCGAGCTCCTTCTCCCGGCCGTCCCGGTCCAGGCCCTTCAGGGCGGCCTCCAGCTGGAGCAGGCGGGCCTGCAGGGTCCGGTGCCGCTCCTGGGCGAGGGAGAACTCGGCCTCGAAGGACCGGACCGTCTCCTCCAGCTCCTGCACCTCGCGCCGGCGCTGGAGGGCCCCGTGGCCCTCGCCCTCCAGCGGGCCGCCGGTGACCACGCCGGAGGGGTCGAGCACCTCGCCGTCCAGGGTCACCAGGCTCCGGCTCCCCGCGCTCTGCTGCCAGATCTCCAGGGCGGAGGGGAGGTCGCGCACGATCACCGCGTCGCCGAGGAGGAAGCGCACCACCTTCTCGTAGGAGGGCTCGTAGCGGACCACGTCGAGGCAGGCGGCGACGAAGCCGGGGTGGCTCCGGTCCGGCTCGGCGGCGGCGGCCTCACCCCCGTCGCGCAGGCGGGCCATGGGGATGAGGGAGGCCCGCCCCTCGGCCGCGGTCTTCAGGTAGTCGATCGCCTCGACCCCCTGCGAGTGGCTCTCCACGATCACGTACTGGAGCCGCTCGCCCAGGATCGCCTCGACCGCGTCCTCGTACTCGGCCGGGGCGGAGACCACGTCCGCCACCAGGCCGAAGATGCCCCGGTCGCGCGACTCGCCGCCCTGGCCGGCCCGGGTCATGAGGCTGCGGACCCCGCGCCCGTACCCCTCGTAGTTGCGGACGATCTCGAGCAGGCTCTGGAGCCGGGAGCGCTTCTCGGCCAGCTCCTCCCGCAGGGTGATGAGCTTGGCCTCGTTCTGGATGAACTCGGCCCGGGTCCGCTCCAGCAGCTCCTCCTGGGCCCCGCGCTGCTCGTCCAGGTGGAGCTTGAGCTGGCGGGTCTGCCCGAGCTTCTCCACGTGGCGGGAGCGCGAGCCGTCCAGCTGGGCGGCGCGGCGGGCCAGCTCGTCGGCCTCGGCCCGGGTCCGGTCGAGCCGGGCCCGCACGTCGAGCCGCTGCCGCTCCACCTGGGCGAGCTGGCTGCGGTGGGAGGCGACCTCGGAGCCGGCGGTCGCGGCCGCCGCCCGGGCCCGGTCGGCGTCGCCCTGGAGGGCGCCCTGCTCCCGGCCCGCCTCCCGGAGCGCCCCCTCCGCGTCGGAGAGGCGCCCCTCGTCGGCGCTCACCAGGGACTGCAGGTCGTCGCGCTGGCGGAGCAGCCCCTCGCGCTCGGCGGCGAGCGCCTCGGCCTGCTCCTTCAGCCCCTCCACCTCGGCCGCCTCGGCCCGGGTCCGCTCCGCGATCTGCTCCAGCTCCCGGGCGGCGGCCTCGACCGACACCTCCGAGACCCGGGCCGCGCTCTCCAGCTCGTGCTCCCGCCCGGTCAGCTCGGAGAGGCGCGCCTCGCTCGCCCCGGTCCGGGCGCGGTCCTGCTCCAGGGCCTGCTCCAGCTCGGCGAGCCGGGCCGAGACCTCGAGCTCCTCTGCCCGGAGGGCCGCCTGGCGCTCCTCGGCGGCGCGGCGGGTGGCGGTGAGCTCCAGGTAGCGGACCGCGGCGGCCCGGAGCTCCAGCTCCCGGACCTGCGCCCGCAGGGCCTTGTACTTCTCCGCCTTGCGCGCCTGGCGGTTGAGCGACTCGAGCTGCTTGCCCAGCTCCTGGACGATGTCCGCCACCCGGAGCAGGTTCTGCTGGGTGGCCTCCATCTTCCGCTCGGCCGCCTCGCGGCGCTTCTTGTACTTGGTGATCCCGGCCGCCTCCTCGATGATGGCGCGGCGGTCCTCGGGGCGGGCGGAGACGATCTGGCCGATCCGGCCCTGCTCGATGATCGAGTAGGCGGTGCGCCCCACCCCCGACCCGAAGAAGATGTCGTTCACGTCGAGGAGCCGGGCCTGGACGCCGTTCACCAGGTACTCGGACTCGCCGGTCCGGAAGAGCCGCCGCCCGACGGTGATCTCGCCGAAGCCCTGGTACTGCACGGGGAGCTCGCTCGGCCGGTCGTTCTCGAAGGTGAGCATCACCTCGGCCATCGAGAGGGGCGGCTTCGACTCCGAGCCGTTGAAGATCACGTCCTCCATGGAGCGGCCGCGGAGCTGCCGGGCCGACTGCTCGCCGAGGACCCAGCGAACGGCGTCCGCCACGTTGGACTTGCCGCAGCCGTTCGGGCCCACGACCCCCGTGACGCCCTGGTCGAAGGCGACCACCGTCCGGTCCATGAAGGACTTGAAGCCGACGATGTCGAGCCGCCGGATGCGCATGGCGAAAGGCGATATCACGCCCCATGGGCGAGTTCAAGCGAAGCCCTTGATCAATGGGGAGTTTTCCCATGGATCGGGGCGCCCGCCTGGGCCGGTCTGCGCGGTTTTCCATGGGGAAACGCGGCGTTGCGTGACATGCGCTGTATGGCACCCTGGTCCGTGCCCTGGCGGGGGCGCGGCACGGTAGACTGCGGGCCCGATGCCCTTCTTCCGGCCCCTGCTCCGCAACCTGGCCGCCACCATCGCCGCCGGGACGGCGATCTGCTGCTGGGTGGCGACCTCGGCCTTCCCGCTCGGCGGGGAGGCGCGGCGCCTCCTCGTCCTCGCCGTCGCCGTCGGCGTCCCGCTGCAGTGGGCGGCGGTCTCGGCGGCGGTGCTCCTCGTCGCCCGCCCGCTCCGCCTGGCGCTGCGGGCCGGGGAGGCCGCGCCGGACGCCCTCGCCGTCCGCGCCGCCACCGCCGGCCACCGGCTGCCCGCCTACGCCTCGTTGGCGGTGCTGGTCGCCCAGAGCGCCACCGCGGCGGGCGTGGTCGCGGCGCTGCGGCGGGCGGGGAGCCCGGCCGACCTCGCCTGGGCGGGGCTGGCGGTGGGGGTGGCCTGCGGGATCCTGGCCGCGATGCTCGCCTACTCCGTCTGCGTGGCGGCGGCGGCGAGCGCCTTCGAGCGCCTCGGCCCGCGCGCCGACGTGGCGGTCCAGGGGACGGTGCGGGGCAAGATCCTGATCCTCGGCTTCGGCCTCAACACCATCGGCGTGCTGCTCTTCGCCGCCACCGGGTACGTCCGCTACCGGGCCGAGCTCGACCACGAGTACGTCTCCGCCGCCGAGCGGGCCCTGGAGACGGTGATCTCCTCGGTGGCGACGCGCCCCGATCCGGAGGTGGCCGAGCACGTCTGGGAGGCGACCGCCACGCCCACCGCGCTGCTCGGCGCCGCCGGGAAGGTGGCGGTCCGCTTCGGCCCGCGGGTGACCGGCTACGAGCCCGCCCGCGGCGCCCCGCCGGGCGCGCTGCGGGTCGAGGACGGGTGGCTGATCTCCCGGCGCGCCCCCGGGGGCGGCCTGGTGGCCTCCTTCGTCTCCGAGGAGCCGCTCTGGGAGCGGCGGCGCGCCTTCTGGGGCGGGCTCCTGTCCATGGCGCTGGTGGTGTACGGGGCGACCGCGCTCCTCGCCTGGTTGGCGGCCCGGGCCATCACCATCCCCTTCCGCACCCTGGGGCGCGCCGCCGATCGGATCGCCTCCGGCGATCTCACCGCCAGCCCGCCCTCGATCTCGCGGGACGAGATGGGCCGGCTCGCCTCCGACTTCCGCCGGATGGCCCAGGGGCTCAAGGGGCTGGTCGTGGCGGTCCAGGGGGCGAGCGAGGGCGTGTCGATGGGCGCCCGCGAGGCGGGGGCGATCGGCGAGCGCGTGCGCCACGGGGCGCTGGACCAGCACGCGGGGGTGCTCTCGGTCCAGGCGGCGGTGGAGGCGATGGAGGGCTCGATCGCCCTGGTCTCGCGGGGCGTGGGCGGGCTCTCCGACTACGTCACCGTCACCACCCAGGCGGTGTGGGAGATGGCCACCGCCTACGAGGAGGTGCGCCGCAAGGGGGGGGAGCTGGAGCGGGCCATGGAGGCCGCCCTGCGGGACGTCGAGCACCTGGGGATCTCCGGCCGCGACGCCGAGTCGACCCTGGGCGAGCTGGAGGCGCTCGCCGGCCACGCCGGCGGTACCCTCGCGGCGGTGAAGGCCTCGGTGGCCAGCCTGGAGCGGGCGGCCGGCGAGAGCGAGACCACCGCCACCATGGTGGCCGAGATGGCGGACCGGGCCGGGGGGGTGGTGGAGGAGACCCTCCACGGGATCGAGGCCCTGCGGGCCGCCGTCTCCGACGCCCACCGCCGCATCACCGCCCTGGGGCGCCGCTCCGACGACATCCACCAGGTGGTCGACTTCATCTCCGAGGTGGCCGGGCGCACCAACCTGCTCTCCCTCAACGCCTCGATCATCGCGGCGCAGGCCGGCGAGCACGGCAAGGCGTTCGCGGTAGTGGCCGATCAGATCCGGGACCTGGCCGCCCAGATCGCCCGCTCGACCAAGAACATCGGCGACATCATCCACTCGGTCCGCGAGGACGTGGAGGCGACCGCCGCCCTCATCGACCGGGGCGACGCGCTCGCCGTCGAGGGGGTGCAGCTGGCCCGCAACTCCCTCGAGGCGCTCGGGCAGATCCAGCGCTCCACCGTCCAGGGCCGGGAGACCGCGGCCGCCATCCGGGCCGCCGTCGACGTCCACGCCCAGTCGTCCCACGAGGTGGCGCAGCTGGTCGAGTCGGTCGCGGACGGCTCGCGCGCGGTCGCCGCCGCGGTCCAGCTGGTGGGCCGGAGCGTGGCGGGCGTGAACACCGTCTCGCGCAGCGTGAAGGCGATGGCCGACCAGGTGGCGCAGGCCCTGGAGGAGCAGTCCGGCCAGGGGCAGCGGCAGACCGAGAGCCTCTCCCGCCTGGAGCGGATGATCGGGGAGCTCACCCGGGCGGTGGAGAACCACAACGCGGCCACGCGCCGGGTGCGGGACGCCCTCCAGGCGCTCTCCCACACCGCCGGGGACCACGAGTCGGCGGTGGAGGGGCTGGCGGGGGTGGCCGACCGGCTCGGGGCCCGCGCCCGGGCGCTGGCCGAGCGCGTGAACCGCTTCAAGGTGTGAGCGGCGCGGGGACCGGGCGCTACGGCCCGCCCGCGGGCCTGAGCTGCGGGTGGCCGAGCGTGCCGAAGACCGCGAACTGGTAGCCGCCGTCCGGAGTGCGCGAGGGCGCGAGCGCCAGCTCGGCGATCGACTTGAGGCCGCTCGTGCCGCTCCGGGTCCAGAGGCTGGGCTGGAGGGCGATGCGGGCCTTGCCCATCAGCGGGGCGTACTCGAGGCGCGGCTGGAGGATCACCGTGAGCCCCTCGCCGGTGAGCTCGGCGTCGCCGCCCCGCAGCTCGAGCTTCTCGGCCACGGCCTTGCCCTGGTCGAGCCTCACCGCCGCCACGAGGTCCCCGAGGCCGATCTTGGGGAGGGGGTAGGTGCCGCCCATCCCGGGCACCGGCACCTGGCCGCCCTCCACCCCCGCGCCGGTCACCGTCAGGTCGATCCGGCCGGTGGCCCGATCCTGGGGGCGGCCGGGGAGCACCACGTCCACCTGGCCGGCGAGCTTGCCGGCCAGGTCGATCCCGGTCGCCTTGCGGAGCGGCAGCGCGCGGGCCAGGTCCACCCCCTTCACCTCGAAGGCGAACGGGCGCCGGTCGCCGTTGAGCTGGGCCATCCCCGCCACCCGCCCGTCGAAGACCCTCCCGTCGAACTCGAGCACCTGGCGGCCGGCGAGGAGCGGGAGGAGCCGCAGCGAGGCGCTCACCTCGTCGAGCGGGATGCGGAGCCCGCTCCCGTCGTCCAGGCGGACGTCGGTGGCCCGGACCCCGAGCACCGCCCCCGGGCCCACCTGGCCGACCTCGATCTGCCAGCCGCGCGCCCCGGCCTCGAGGATGAGCCGCTGCTTCACCGCCTCGGCGGGGAAGGTCCAGCGCAGGGAGAGGACGAAGGCGAGCAGGGCGAAGCCGCCGTAGCCGAGCCGCGGCTTCCAGACCTTCCAGTCGACGCGGGCGAGGCGGGCCTTCCAGTCGAGCTTCACGGCGGTCCCCCGGGGATCACGACTTCAGCTGGTAGGTGGAGACGACCACGGTGGCGTCCACCAGGCGCGGGTCGTCGCTGCGGGTGGTGACCCGGAGGCGGCGCACCTTCACCACCCCCGGGCCGCGCTCCAGCGTCTGGACCAGCCGGGTCAGGCGGGCCAGCTCGATCCGCGCCAGGTTGACCTCGACCGAGTCCTCGCGGAGCCCCTCCAGCTCGCCCGGGGAGCTGGTGGGCCGGAGGTCGGTCACCTCGACGCCCAGGGTGGCCCCGGTCTGCGAGATGTAGGAGAGGAGCTGGACCGGCGGGCCCTTCAGCTTGGCCTCGATCGCCTGCCGCTCCGCCTGGCGCGTCCGGTAGACCTCCGCCACCTTCCCCACCTGGGAGAGGACCTTCACCTTGGTCTCGATCCGCTCCTCCCGGGCGGCCATGCCGCTCGAGACCCGGAGCGAGATCAGCCAGACGGTGAACAAGGCCACGCCCAGCGCGGCCACGGTCACGAGGAGCCGCTCCCGCGGCGCGAGCTTGGCCAGCCAGGCCTCGAGGTCGGCGCGGAGCCTGCGCAGGGTCTCCATCTAGCCCCTCCCCCCCTCGCCCGGGCCCGGCGCCTCGAGGCAGGTGAGCGTCGAGTCCACCGAGAACTCGAACTTCCCATCGCTCGCCCGCTTGCGCGCGCTGCCCGAGTGGGCGTCGCCGAAGCAGCGCGAGCCCTTCAGGCCGCTCACGATCTTGTCCACGTTCTCCGCCACGTCGGTGGTCCCCTCCAGGTGGAGCTTGTCACGGGTGATCTCGATCCGGTCGAGGCGGAGCGGCACGTCGGCCGGCACCTGGGCGGTGAGCTCGGCGAGCACGTCCACCGCCGAGACCTTGGGGACGGCGGCGCCGGCCGTCCCCTTCCCGCGGAACACCGCCTGGGCCTCCTCGAAGTTCGAGTAGCACTTCCCCAGGATGCGCTGCTCGGCGTCGCAGAGGGCGTGGTCGAGGAGGGCCTCCTGGCGCACCAGGGCGAACGTGCGCACGCCGGCGCTCGCCACCCCGAGGAGGAGGACCAGGGCGGCGTAGAGGCCGAGCCGCGCCACCCGGCCCTTGAGGTGCTCGAAGTCGCGGGTGTAGGCGAGCGGCCCCCGGCGGAGGTTGAGGCGCGGCGCCCGCGACCCCTGGTGGGCCCGCAGGGCGAGGGCGAGGGCCAGCTCCATCCCCGGGAGCTCGGCCAGGCCGAGCCGCTCGGCGGCCAGGGCGGGCGCGGCCAGGAGCTCGACCGGCCCGTCCACCTCCGGCGCGAGCAGCTCGGCGAGGAGGGGCAGGCGCGAGCTCCCACCGGCGAGGAGGAGCCGCCCGGCGGGGCGGGGTCCGACCCGGGCCCGCCAGGCGCGCAGCGTGGCCCGGAGCTCCCGGACCAGCGGCACGAGCGCGCGCCGGAGGGCCTCGGCGGCCAGCGGGTCGCCCGCCTTCTCCTCGAGGGCGGCGGGGAGCGGTGGGCCGCCCGCCCAGGCGGCGACCAGCGCGGCGGCCTCGGGCTCGGGGAGGGAGAGCTCCCGCGCCAGGGCGCGGGAGAGCGTCCCCGCTCCGAAGGCGAAGGTGCGGGCCGCCTCGCAGGCCCCGGCGGCGGACACGCAGACGCTGGTCCGCTCCTGGCCGAGGTCGAGGATCACCTCGGCCCGGGCCGGCTCGGCCGGCCCCGGCCCGGCCGCGGGGGCGGCCGGCGCGGGGGCGGCGCCGAGCAGGGCGGGGTAGGCGGCCGCGGCCGGGAGCACCGCCCGCGGGTCGAGGCCGGCGGGCTGGAGCCCGGCCAGCAGGGCGGCCAGCTCCTCCTTCCGGACCACCGCCACCAGGAGATCGGTCTTCCCGTCGCGCGCGCCGAGCGGCTGCCAGTCCCAGGCCACCTCCTCGAGCTCGAAGGGGATCTGCCCCTCCACCTCGAAGGAGATCGTCTGCTCGATCCGGCGGGCGTCGGTGAAGGGCAGGGTGACGACGTGGGCGGCGGTGCCGGCCCCGGGGAGCGCCACCACCGCGTCGTCGAACGCCCAGCCACGCGCGCGGAGGAGGCCCTCCAGGACCTCGAGCTGGCGGGCCAGCCGCGGGGCGGGCG
>DATKAL010000341.1:0-3778 GCA_035498135.1 Anaeromyxobacter sp. | reverse complement strand
ACCTCTCGACCTTCCAGGTGGTGGCGGGGCTCCGCTACGCGTTCCCCCGCGCCATGGCGCGGCACGCCCGCCGGGTGCCGCGGCTCGCGGCGCTCCACGACCGGGTGGCCGCGCTCCCGCGGATCGCCGCCTACCTGGCCTCGGAGCGGCGGATCCCCTTCAACGAGGGAGGGATCTTCCGCCGCTACCCGGAGCTCGATCGCTGGCCCGAGGCGGGGCGCCGGCGGTAGTCCGCCGCCGCGCCCGGCTGGTACATTGGGCCTCCCCCGGAGGCCACCCCTGCGCTCCCCGCTCGTCCTCGCGTCCGCCCTCGCCCTCGCGCTCGGTTGCACGAAGAGCGCCCCCGCCTCCTTCGCGGTCCCGTTCCCGGCCTGCACCGCACCCGCCGCGCTCCAGGACGTCTCCCACCCGACCGCGACCGTGGGCGACGGCACCCCGGGGAGCTGCACCGCCGCCGCCCTCCAGGCAGCGGCGAGCGGCGGCGGCACGATCGTCTTCGCCTGCGGCCCCGCGCCGATCACCATCCCCATCGCCTCGACCATCGAGGTCACGAAGGAGACCGTCCTCGACGGGGGCGGGCTCGTGACCCTGAGCGGCGGGGGCGGTGCCCGGATCCTGCGGCTCGACTCGAGCTACGACCGCACGACCCCGCGGCTCACCGTGCAGCGGCTCACCTTCCTCGACGGCGCGAGCCCGCGCACCGGCGACGACACCGCCGACGGCGGCGCTGCCATCTACCGGAACGGCGGCAGCCTCACGGTGGTCGACTGCACCTTCCAGGGCAACAGCGCCCCGGCGCCCGGCCAGGACATCGCCGGCGGGGCCATCTACGGCTTCGGGGGAGGGGAGACGGTGATCGTCGGCTCCACCTTCACCGGCAACTCGGCGAGCAACGGCGGGGCGGTGGGCAGCCTGAACGGCGACCTCACCGCGGTGGACGCCACCTTCACCGGGAACGCGGCGGCCGGGACCGGCGGCAACCCGGGCCAGGGCGGCTGCGGGGGCGCCATCTACCAGGACGGGACGCACGAGCGGACCACCCTCTGCGGGGTGACCATCAACGGCAACAAGGCCGGCGGCCTGGGCGGCGGCGTCTTCCGGGTCTCGAACGACGCCACCGGGGCGTTCACCCTGAACGCGTCGACGGTGGACTCGAACCAGGTGACGCCGGCCGGCGCGGGCAACGCCGGGGGGCTGTACCTCCAGGGGCTCGCGCTGGAGATCGCGAACAGCACCGTCTCGAGGAACCAGGCCTATTACAACGGCGGGCTCTGGATCACCGGCGGGGCGGCCCGGGTGGTGAACACCACCATCGCCGGGAACACCGCCACCGGCAGCAACGGGGGCGGGCTCTGGCTGAGCGGGACGCCCTCGGGGTTCCTCCTCAACTGCACCATCGCGAACAACCGGTCGACGGGCTCGGCCACGGTGGCGGGGGCGATCTTCGGGAGCGGCCTCCTGCTCGCCAACACGCTCGTGGCCGGGAACACCGCCCCCTACTCCATCGGCTGCGATCAGGTCCACGCCTCCAGCGGCGGCAACCTCCAGTGGCCGGGGGGCGCGCCCTGCACCGCGAGCCCGCTGCTCGCCGACCCACTCCTCGGCGCCCTGGGGGCGAGCGGCGGCCCGACCGAGACCCTGGTCCCCGGCCCGGCCAGCCCGGCGCGGGGGCTCGGGCGGAGCTGCCCGCCCTTCGACCAGCGCGGGCAGCCGCGCGCCGGGCGCTGCACCGTCGGGGCGGTCGAGGTCCCCTGAGCGAGCCCGGAAAGCTCGGGCCTACGTCCCCTGGAGCAGCTCGCCCGCGTAGGCGTGGAGCGCCGGCGTCCCGCCGGTGTGCCAGAAGAGGACGGTCTCCCCCTTGCCCAGCTCGCCCTTGCGCGCCAGGTCCAGGAGCCCGGCCATGGCGCGCCCGGTGTAGACCGGGTCGAGGAGGATCCCCTCGGTCCGCGCCACCAGCCGGATCGCCTCCTTCTCCGGCTCGCCCAGCACCGCGTAGCCTCCGCCGAGGTAGCCGTCGTGGCCGATCACCTCGCCGGGGGTGATCGTCTCCTCGAGCCCGAGCCGCCGCTGCGTCCGGCGCCCGATGCGGGCCACCTCGGACCGCAGCTCCTCGGCGGAGCTGTCGATGGCGATGCCGGCGATCCGGACGCCGAGCCCGAGCGCCCGGGCCCCCACGCACATCCCGGCCTGCGTCCCGAAGGAGCTGCTCGCGACCACGATCCGATCGATCTTCAGCCGCCGCTCCCGGAGCTGGGCGTCGAGCTCCTCCATCGCCGCCACGTACCCGGGGGCGCCGAACTCGTCCGAGGCCCCCACCGGGACGAGGAACGGGCGGTGGCCGGCGGCGCGCTCCTCGGCCACCACCCGCGCCGCGGTCTCCTCCCGCGTCCGGTCGCCGGCGAAGACCACCCGGGCGCCGAGCAGGTGGTCGAGGAGGAGGTTCCCCACGGCCACCGCGGGCGGGTGGCCGCGCAGCACCAGCACGCAGCGGAGGCCGCAGACGGCGGCGGCGGCGGCCGTCTGGCGCGCGTGGTTGGACTGGACGGCGCCCAGCGTCACCAGGGTGTCGGCCCCCTGCTGGACCGCCTCCCCGACCGAGAACTCGAGCTTGCGGGTCTTGTTGCCGCCTGCCGCGAGGCCGGTCTGGTCGTCCCGCTTGACGAGGAGGCGCGGGCCGCCCAGCGCCCGGGTCAGGCGCGGCAGCTCCTCGATGGGCGTGGGCAGGTGGCCCAGGCGGACGCGGGGCAGCTTCTCGGTCAGCATCGGCGCTCCAGTCGCCGGCCGGGAGGGCCGGGGGCCCGAGGATACAACCTCCGTGCCGCGCCGCGGCGCGGCCAGGACCGAGCGGGCCGCCAGGGGCGCGAGACCCGAGTCGGGGCTCCGGGGGCGGGCGCACCGGGCGGTGGCCGGACCGCCGGGGGCGTGGTAGCGTCTTCGCCTTCGCTCCGCTCCCCCGGGATGCACTCCCAGTGCTTCCCTCTCGCCCTGCCGATCGAGGAGGAGAAATGGCGCACCGTTCGATGAGGATCGCTGGCCTGGCCCTGCTCGCCGCCGCAACGCTCTCCCCCGCCGCCGCCCGCGCCGGCAAGACGCTCGACGCGGTGAGGCAGCGCGGCGAGGTGATCTGTGGCGTCAACACCTCCGCCCCGGGCTTCTCCGGCGCCGACAGCCAGGGCAAGTGGACCGGGCTCGACGTGGACGTCTGCCGGGCGGTCGCCGCGGCGGTGCTGAAGGACGCCTCCAAGGTGAAGTTCGTCCCGCTCAACTCCCAGCAGCGCTTCGCCGCCCTCCAGGCGGGCGAGATCGACATCCTCTCGCGCAACACCACCTGGTCGCTGACGCGGGACGCCTCCCTGGGCATCGTCTTCACCGGCATCGACTACTTCGACGGCCAGGGCTTCATGGTCCCGAAGAAGCTCAAGATCGACAGCGCCAAGAAGCTCGGTGGGGCCACCGTCTGCGTGCAGGCCGGCACCACCAGCGAGAAGAACGTGGCCGACTTCTTCCAGGCGCACGGCCTCAAGTACAAGTCGGTGGTCTTCGACACCGCCGAGGCGATCCAGTCGGCCTTCTTCTCGGGCCGCTGCCAGGCCTACACCACCGACATGTCCGATCTGGCCGGCGCCCGCACCAAGACCGCCAAGCCGGACGACTACGTGATCCTCCCCGAGGTCATCTCCAAGGAGCCGCTCGGCCCCTCGGTGCGGCGCGGCGACGACGAGTGGTTCCAGATCGTCCGCTGGACGCTCTACGGGATGCTGGAGGCGGAGGAGGCGGG
>DATKAL010000340.1:0-6620 GCA_035498135.1 Anaeromyxobacter sp. | reverse complement strand
CCCGCCCTGACCGACGAGACGCCTCGGCCGGGCGAGGCGCCGCGCGACTACGTGCTGCGCGTCGCCCGGGAGAAGGCCCGGGCGGTCGGGGGCGAGGTGGTCCTGGCCGCGGACACCGCGGTGGTCCTGGGCGGGGAGATCCTGGGGAAGCCGCGCGACGCCGAGGACGCGCGGCGCATGCTCCGGGCCCTCTCCGGCACGCGCCACGAGGTGCTCACCGCGGTCTGCGTGCGGCGCGCCGAGGGGGCGCTCGGGATCGAGCTCGACGCCGTGGTGGCGACCGCGGTCCGCTTCCTCCCGCTCGGCCCGCGGGAGATCGACTGGTACGTCGCCACCGGCGAGCCCCTCGACAAGGCCGGGGCCTACGCGCTCCAGGGCGCCGGGGGGGCCTTCGTGGCGGCGGTGGAGGGGAGCGTCTCGAACGTGGTGGGGCTCCCCCTGGCCGAGACCGCCGCGCTCCTCGGGCGGGCCGGCGTGGCCCTCCCCTGGGAGGGGAGATGATCGCCGAGCGCCTGGCGGCGATCCGGGCCGAGATCCCGGCGGGCGTGACCCTGGTGGCGGTCTCGAAGGCCCAGCCCGCCTCGGCGATCCGGGAGGCCTACCAGGCCGGCCAGCGGGACTTCGGCGAGAACTACGCCCAGGAGTGGCGCCAGAAGGCGGATGAGCTGGCCGACCTCGGCGCGCTGCGCTGGCACTTCATCGGCGGGCTCCAGACGAACAAGGTGAAGCTCCTGGCCGGCCGGGTCGCCTACGTGCACACGGTCGACCGCGCCGAGCTGGCCCGCGAGCTCTCGCGGCGGTTCGCGGCCCGGGCGGCGGTGGCGCGCGTCTTCCTCGAGGTGAACGTGGGCGGGGAGGCGAGCAAGGAGGGCTGTACCCCCGAGGCGGCCGCCGCGCTGGCGGGAGAGGTGGCCGCACTCCCCGCCCTCGAGCTGGTCGGGCTCACCTGCATCCCTCCCCCGGCCGAGGATCCCCGGCCGCACTTCCGCGCCCTCCGGGCGCTGCGCGACCGGCTCGGGCTCCGCGAGCTCTCGATGGGGATGAGCGCCGACTGGCGGGTGGCGATCGAGGAGGGCTCGACCTTCGTCCGGATCGGGACCGCCATCTTCGGGGCCCGGGCCGCCCGGCCCGGGTGATCCCGGGAGGAGCCCGGCGCGAAGTGATCAGATCGCGCGGAGCTTGAGCCGCCCGGAATCGTTCACCTCGGCCTTGTACTCCTGGCCGCAGTAGTAGCAGCGGACCTCGTCGCCGTGCCCGAACCCGTCGTCGTACGGGTTGTTGGCGGCGCAGTCCGGGCAGTCGAAGTCCTTGAACCGCCTGGACCGTCCCTCGGCGCCGCCGGGCGGGTCGTCGTCCTCGTAGGCATGGTCGATGGGCATCGCGCGGTTCCCCCGGTTCCCCCGACCCAGAGTAGTCGAGAACCGGAGCCGGGGCGAGGTTGCGGCCCCTGACGGCGGCGCCCTCCCCTCCCCACGAACGTGTGAGGTTCCGGCCGGTTGGCCCCAGGGGTCGCGGCGGACTCGACCCCGGCCACCTGTCGCGATCGCGACACCCCTGTCGTGTACCTGTTGGCAGGGCTTGCAGGTCCGGCACCGATTCCCGAACAATGTCGGGGCGAAGGCATGGCACCCCGCTTGCTAAGCAAGACCTCGACAGTCCCCTCGCGGGGAGGAGCTCACCACCAATGAGAAAGACGCCCTTCGCCATCGCCCTCCTGCTCGGCCTCGCCGCCGGGATCGCGCCGCGCAGCGCGCGGGCCTTCTCCCCCGGCGAGGAGACGGTCTTCAGCGTCACGTACCTGAGTCTCCCCACGGGCGAGGGCCGGATCCTGGTGGGGAAGCCGGAGGGAGACGTCTGGCCGGTCATCTTCCAGGCCAAGACCGAGGGCGTCGCCGGGTTCATCGACATCCGGGAGCACCTGGTCTCGTACTGGGACGCGCCCGCCAAGAGCTCCCGTGGCTCGGACCTCCGCGCCTACGAGGTCGGCGACTACCACGCCGACACTGCCCGCTTCGATCGGGCCAACTCCAAGGCGACGCTGGTGGTCCAGCGCAAGAACCGGCGCACCGAGGAGACCTTCGACATCGACCCCGCGGCCCTCGATCTCACCGGGGCCTTCATGTGGCTGCGGCTCCAGCCCATGGAGGTCGGGCATCGCTACGAGCACCCGGTGGTCACCGGCTCGAAGCAGTTCACCCTGGTGGCCGAGGTGCTGGGGCGCGAGACCATCGAGACGCCGGCGGGGACGTTCCAGACCGTCAAGGTGCAGGTCCGGACCGCCCTGGACGGCAAGTTCTCCACCAAGCGCGACTCGTTCATGTGGCTCTCCGACGACCCGCGCCACGTCCTGGTGCGCGCCTCGGCCGACTTCGCGGTGGGCAGCATCGTCGCCACCCTGAAGAGCTACCGGCCCGGGGACGAGGTGGCGTCGCGCTAGGCCGGGGCGGCGCCCGCGGGCGCCGCTTCCTGGAAGACGGCCCCCGCTGCGCTATGCTCCCGGAGGCGATGCTCGCCTCCCTGCCGCTCGCCCTCGCCCTCGCCGCCCCGCCGTGCGGCCTGCCGCCCCTCCCCGTGGGCGCGGCTCCCTGGGCGCCGGGCGAGACCCTGACCTACGACCTCGATCTCCTGGGCGCGGTCAAGGCCGGGACGCTGCAGCTCTCGGTGGAGCGCCCCATCAGCGGCGGCCAGATCCTCACGCTCCGGGCGCGCGCCCGCAGCGAGGTGGGCAGCCTGATGCGCCTGGCGGGCGTGGCCCTCTCCTGGATCGACGCCCGGACGCTCCTCCCCGAGCGCTACCGGGAGGAGGCGGAGCAGGACGGGGTCCACAAGCTGGGCGACGTCCGCCTGGCGCCGCCCGCGCCCGAGGTGACGATCGCCTACACGGTGGACGGGAAGACGTCCTCCGCCAGCTATCCCCGCGAGGGCGACGTCCTGGATGCGCTCTCCGCGGTCTACCGGCTGCGGGCCGCCAAGCTCGCGCCGGGGGACCGGTTCTGCTTCGACCTGGTGGCGCGCGGCCGCTACTGGCGCCTCGAGGCGACGGTGGCCCCCAAGGCGGAGAAGGTCGACACCGCGGTGGGGAGGCTCGAGACGCTCCGGGTGGACGCGCTGGCGCACAAGGCCGGGGACGGGAAGCCGCCCACGCCCGTCCACCTCTGGATCTCGACCGACCCGGCGCGGCTGCTGGTGGCGGTGGTGACCGAGATCGACGCCGGCCCGGTCCGGGCGATGCTGGCCAGCGCTCGCGGCACCCGGCACTAGCTCGGCGGCGCCGGCGCCGCCGAGCTCACATCCGGACCGCGACCTGGGCGAGGCGGCGCCGGACGCTGGCGAGGACGGTGGAGAGGTAGTCGAGCCGTTCCCACGGGCCGACCCGCGCCAGCGAGAGCAGCCGCTCGCCGGAGGGTTCCCCCTCGCCGAGCGCCGCCTCGACGTTGGCCACGTAGGCGGCCACCGCCGAGAGCGCGGTCCGGACCTCGCGCAGGTCGTCCTCGAGGAAGTCGAGCACCACGTGCTCGCGCGCGGTGGTGCCGGCCAGGCGGGCGCGGAGCGCCTCCACCGCGCCGGCGGGGTCGGGCTCGCGGGGGGAGGAGGCGGCCGGGGCGGTGGGCACGACGACGGCGACGGCGGCGGTGGTCCGCTTCATGGCGTTCCCTCCTCCTCGGGCGCCGCGGCGGCGCGGCGGCGGATGGTCTCGATGGCGGCGGCGATCCGCTCCGGGCGCTGGCCTTCGGCGAGGAGGTCGCGCACCTCGGCCCGGGCACGGGCGAGCCCGGCCGGGCCGGCGTCGCCGCGCGCCTCGGCGAGCGCGCGGGCGAGGGCGGGCTCTCCGGTCCGTCCGGGGGACGAGGCGGCCGGGGCCGCGGGGCGCGAGCGCACCGGGGGAGCGAGTCGGGCCGGTGCTGGCGGCGTGGGGAGCGGAGCCGGGCCGGCCCGGAGCCGGGCGGGGGGAGCGTCGGGCGCCGCGGCCGGAGCGGGGGCGGCGCGGCCGAGCAGGACGTCGTCGCCGAGCGGCTCGCCGAAGGCCTCGGCGGGGAGGGCCACCCGCCAGAGCGTGCCGCGGTTGTCGCGGTGGAGGGGGCGGGCGAAGCCCTTCGCCACCAGGGCGTCGAGCACGCGGAGCAGCCGGCGCTCGGAGAGCCGCAGCCGGGCCATCAGCTCGCGCTTCCCGGCCCGGCACCAGTTCCGCCCCTCGCCGTAGGCGAGCCGCAGGAGCTGGAGGTAGGCCGCCTGCTCAACGGCCTCGAGCGCCTCGCCGGCGCGATCGAAGGCCTCGAGGGGGACGGGGGCGAAGGCCGAGCGGACGCGCGCAGCGCCCAGGAGCTCGCCCTGGAACGGGAGCCGGCGCATCTCGCCCGGCTCGAGCCCCTCGGCGGGCACGGCGCCGGGGGCGACGGGACGGGTGGCGAGCGCCGCGCTGCCGCGAACCCCTCGATAGAACTGCTCCGCCCGCGCCATCGCCCGAGTCCTCCGACCCGAGGGTCGAGCGTAATCGCGCGATATCGCGCGTCAACTTCTCGGCCTTCAGGAGACGGAAAAGCCCGCGCCGGAGCGGTTCGTGAGCAACTGGGACGGATGCGGGGAGGGGGCCCCAGCGTCAGCCGGGGGGAGGGCGCAGCCACTCCGCCGCGGGGCAGCTGCGCGCAGCCGCGAAGCGGCGAGCACGGCGCAGGGCCTCGCGATGCATGGGTGGGGACCCCACCGTCGGGCTTCGCCGACGGGGCGGGGCGGCACGCCTCGCCAGATCAGATCAACCCACGCGACCGGCGGAGCAGCTCGACGGTCTTCTGGTACTCGACGTCCCAGGCGCTCGTCCCCTCCTGCAGGTGCTTCAGGCGGGCGCGCGCCTCGCGATCGATCTCGTCGTCGACGTCGAGGTGCTTCTTGAAGATGCCGAAGACCTTCTTCCGGAGGACGTGGTCCTCGGAGTAGACCTCCTCCACGTTCCGGGAGATGAGGAGGAACTCGATCATCTGGCCGATGACGTACTCGATCCCCTCGTCCCCCATCTTGAAGCCGCGGACGTCGGCCATCTCGCGCTTCACCTGGTTGAAGCGGGAGTGATCGTACCCGCGGCGCTCGAGCGCCTCGCGGGTGGCCGCGTTCACGCGCTCCTCGGCGGCCAGGTACTCCTTCATGATCGCCGCCATGTCCATCTCGGCGTCGGCGATGCGGAGGGTCTCCACCTCGACGTCGCCGTCCTGCATGAGGGTCTGGATGACCTCGCGGGCGATCGTCGGGATGACCTTCGGGTAAAGCCGCATGGAGTGTGTCCCTCGCCTCGACGCCCGCGGTCCGGGCCGGCGGCCTATGGCCGGCGCGAAGATCGCGATACGAAAGGTAAAGCCGTATAAACCCCGCCCGCCAGGAGTGGCAAGAGAAAACGACCTCTGCTGGCATGTTCCATGCTGCTCGCGGCGAGCGCATCGGCCCCCTCGGGCTCGGCCCCTCACGGGCCCGGGTCGCGCGCCCGGTCCCCGGAGCGCGCGACAGGGCGCCCACGAACGGCGAGGGCGGCGCCCGCTGCGGCGCCGCCCCGGCGCTGCGCCCCTCGGGTGCCGCGCCTCAGCTCGCGTAGATCTTCATCACGTCGGCGAGCAGCTTGAGCGCGTCCGCCTTCGGCCGCTGGAAGGCGTTGCGCCCCATGATCGAGCCGAAGGCGCCGCCTTCCTTCAGACCGCGGATCTCCTCCAGCACCGCCTCCGTCCCCTTGGCCTCGCCGCCGGAGAAGATCACGATCCGCTTCCCGTTGAAGGCGCTCTGCACCACGTGGCGGACGCGGTCGGCCAGCGTCTTGATGGGGATCTTCTGCTCCTCGTAGACCTTCTTCGCCTCGGGGAGCTCGACCATCTCCTTGGGCGGCTTCACCTTGATGACGTGCGCCCCCATCTGCGCGGCGATCTGGGCGGCGTAGGCGGCGATGTCCACCGCGGTCTCCCCCTCCTTCGAGACGCCCGAGCCTCGCGGGTAGCTCCACACCACCACCACCAGGCCGTGCGCCTTGGCCTCCTGGGTCAGCTCGCGCAGCTCCTGGAGCTGCGTGTTCCGGGCGTCGGAGCCGGGGTAGATGGTGTAGCCGATGGCCGCGCAGCCGAGCCGCACCGCCTCCTTCACCGAGCCGGTGACCGCCGAGCAGGGCGCCCCGCCCAGCTTGGAGAGCGAGTCGGAGTTGTTGAGCTTGAGGATGAGCGGGATCTGGCCGGCGAACCTGGCCGCCCCCGCCTCGATGAAGCCGAGCGGCGCCGCGTAGGCGTTGCAGCCGGCCTCGAGCGCCAACTCGAAGTGGTAGTCGGGATCGTAGCCGGCCGGGTTCTTGGCGAAGGAGCGCGCCGGGCCGTGCTCGAAGCCCTGGTCCACCGGGAGGATCACCATCTTCCCCGTCCCTCCCAGCCGGCCGGCCATGAGCATGCGGTGGAGGTTGGCCAGCGTCCCCGGGTTGTCGGACGCGTACCAGGACAGGATCTGCTTCACCCGCTCGGTGGTGTGCTCGGGCATCTTCGGCTCCGGAGGCAAGGGGTCTGTGTTCTCGGTCGCGGCGCGTGAGGTCGCCGGAAATCTTGGAACCGGCGTCCTGGGGAGGCAAGCGAAAAACCCGACGCGCCGCCAAGATGCGGCCCCAC
>DATKAL010000339.1:0-15297 GCA_035498135.1 Anaeromyxobacter sp. | reverse complement strand
TCGACCAGGACGCGGGCGGGGCGATCCGCACCGCGGCCCGGATCGACCTCTACTTCGGGAACGGCACCTACGCCGAGAGCGCTGCCGGGCGGATGCGCCAGCCCGGCCGGCTCTACTACCTGCTCCTCCGCTGACCGGAGGGGTGCCTCCGCCTCTACGGGGGCGGAGCAGCCGCCCGCTCGAGGATGGGGGCCCAGGCGGCCGAGGCGGCCGGGTCGGGGGGCCCGATGTGGAGGTAGCGCCGCCCGAGGAGGGCGAAGAGGAGCACCGCCGAGCCGTCGACGTCCTTCCCCAGCCCGGCTCGCACCGTCTCGAGGCTCGCGCCGGGGCCCACCGCGCGCATGAGCCGGATCTCTCCCGGGGTGAGGTCCGGGCTCGCCGAGGCCGGCGGGGGCGCGGGCGCCAGGGGAGCGTCGAGCGGGATCCGCTCGGGGGTGCGGCCGTAGACGTCCAGGCCGGGGTAGGCGGCGGCGAGCCGCTCGAAGAAGGCGGTCGCGCTCCGGACGCTGCCGTCGTCGAAGGCGATCCCGGAGCGCCAGGGGAAGGAGATCGAGGACCAGGCGATTCGCCCCGAGAGCTGGCAGCGCCCGTCCACGCGCTCGTTCACCAGCTCGAGGAAGATCCGGCCCGCCGGCTCGAGGCGCTGGGGCGTGGCGAGCTGGCAGCCACGCGGGCCGTAGTCGGTGGTGGGGCCGACCCAGAAGCCCCCCTCCCGGAGGGCCACCCGCCCCTCGCAGCGCACCGGCGCGCGCGGCGACCGCCGCGGGTTCTCGATGAACTGGGCCATGCCGCGAATGTACCCATCCCAGCGGACACGGCGCCACGCGCGGGCGGACCCGGCCCCGTCGAGGCCGGGTCCCCCCGCGCGTGACCTTCCCTACACGTCCGGGGCGTGCGTGACCGCCTCGGCGTCGGGCGCGCCCTCCATCCCGCGCGGGAGGAGCAGGTTCAGGATCACGCCCACGTACGTGGCGAGCGACATCTCCCCGATCTCCAGGCCGCCGACGTGGATCCGGGCGCCGCCGATCCCGATCACCAGGATCACCGAGGCGATGATCAGGTTTCGCTTGTGGGAGAAGTCGATCCCGGCCTCGACCAGCATGCGGACGCCGGCCGAGGCGATGATCCCGAAGAGGAGGATGCAGATCCCGCCCATCACCTGGACCGGGATCGAGCGGATCAGGGCGCCCACCGGCGGGAGGAACGACATCACGATCGCCAGCACCGCCGCCCCGCCGATCACCCAGACCGAGAACACCCGGGTGATGGCCATGACGCCGATGTTCTCGCCGTAGGTGGTGTTGGGCGGGCCGCCCATCAGGCCGGCCACGGCGGTGGCCACCCCGTCGCCGGCGAGCGAGCGGTGCAGGCCCGGGTCCTTCACGAAGTCGCGCCCGACCACGTTCTTCGTGACGATGAGGTGGCCGATGTGCTCGGTGATCACCACCAGGGAGATGGGGGCGAGGAGCAGGATCGCCCCGAGGTCGAACCGGGGCAGCACGAAGGGCGGGACGGCGAAGGGCTTGGCGGCGGCCACGGCCGAGAGGTTCACCTGCCCGGCCAGCGCGGCCACCACGTAGCCGCCCACGATCCCGATGAGCACCGGGATCACCCCGAGGAAGCCCTTGAAGAAGACGGCCGCGACCACCGCGATCGCCAGGGCGGCCATGGCCACCCAGAAGTAGGACGCGTGGTACTCCTGGGTCGCGCCCTTGGTCGCCATCCCCACCGCCACCCCGGCGAGCCCGAGGCCGATCACCATCACCACCGGCCCGATCACGATAGGCGGGAGGATCCGGTCGATCCAGGCGGTGCCGAAGGCGGCGATCGCCAGGGCGACCGCGATGTAGATGAGCCCCACCACCACGCAGCCGCCCATGGCCACGGCGATCCGGTCGGGCGAGGCGAGCTGGCCGGGCGCCACCCCGAGGAGCGCGGTGAGCGCGGTGATGAAGGCGAAAGAGGAGCCGAGGTAGGCGGGGACCTTCCCCTTGGTGACGAGGATGTAGAGCAGGGTGCCGACGCCGCTCGAGAAGAGCGTGACGGACGTGTCGAGCCCGACCAGGAACGGCACGAGCACCGTCGCCCCGAACATGGCGAACAGGTGCTGCAGGCTCAGCGGGATGCTCTGCAGGAGCGGGACCCGCTCCTCCACGTCGATGGTCCTCTTCATCATCGTGCCCTCCTCGGCGGTGCGCGCGCTGGTCGAGTCCGCCCCGCCGCGCCCGGAAAGCGAGCGCTGCGCCCACCCGGGCGCGTCGGCGGGGAGTGTGTCGGGCCGGCACTATGCCCCGGGGGGCTGACACCCCACCGGAGGGGTACGGCGAGGGTCCCTACCCACCGGGGCCCGGCCGCCGCCGGCGGGCGGCGCGAGGATCGTGGCGTTCCGTTGCAGGAGGTCGCGCATGGCGGAAGGCAAGAAAGGCGGGTTCCACGCCCTCGAGAAGCGGATCCACGAGATCGAGGACGAGGACCAGGCGCAGGAGAAGAAGGCGAGCGAGGGCAAGGAGGGCCGCCCGGAGCCGAAGCGGGAGGCCCCGCCGAAGAAGTAGCCCGCTCTCGCCCTGTCGGTCGTCGGGTGTAGAACCGGCGGCCGATGAGGCGACCGCCGCCGATCGAGCTCCATCGGGGAACGCTCCGGGTCACCGGGTCGTCCCTGCACCTCGACGCCACCCGGCGCGTCGAGTGCGCCTTCGTTTCGCACGCGCACGGCGACCACATCGGGCGCCACGATCGGACCATCGCCACCGGCCCCACCCTGGCGCTCATGCGCCACCGGCTGGGTGAGCCGCGCCGGCGCCCCCCCGAGCACCTCCCCGCCGGCTACCGCACACCCTTCGGCCTCGGGGAGCTCACCCTCGAGCTCTTCGCCGCCGGGCACGTGCTCGGCTCGGCCCAGCTCCGGATCACCCGGGGCGGCCTGGCCATCGGCTACAGCGGCGACCTCTGCACCGAGCCCACCCACGCCGCGGAGGCCGCGGAGGTGATGGCCTGCGACGTGCTGGTGCTCGAGTCGACCTTCGGCCACCCGCGCTACGTCTTCCCGCCCAAGGCGGAGACCCTGGCGGCGGTCCGCCGGTTCGTCGACGACGCCCTCTCCGACGGGACGACCCCGGTGCTGCTCGGCTACGCGCTCGGGAAGGCGCAGGAGATCCTGAAGTATCTCTCCGACCTCGGCTACAAGTGCCGGGCCCACCCGACCGTGCAGGCGGTGAACCGCGTGTACGAGGCGCACGGCGTCTCGTTCCCCGGGGTACGGGCGCTCGAGCCGGAGGGGGCGGGGCCGGGAGAGGTGGTGGTCTGCCCGCCCAACCTGGCGAGGAGCGCCGCGATGCGGGGCGTCCGCCGCCGCCGGACGGCGATCCTCACCGGGTGGGCGGTGGACGGGGGGCGGGCCTTCCGCGGGGTCGACGCCGCCTTCCCCCTCTCCGACCACGCCGACTTCCCCTCCCTGATCCGCTACGCCAAGGCCACCGGGGCCTCCCGGGTCTTCACGGTGCACGGGAGCGACGAGGCCCTGGCGGCGGCGCTCCGGAAGGAGGGGCTCCGGGCCGAGCCGCTCCGGGAGCAGGCCCAGCTCGAGCTGCTCTAGGGGCCGCCCGGGCCGCGCCGCCCGCCGCCCGCGCGCCCGGCGGCGAGGTCGTGTAGAACATCCCGGTGCTGACCCTCACCGTGTCCGCCGACGCCGCCGGCCAGCGGCTCGACAAGCTCGTCCGCCGGGCGCTCCGGGACGTGCCGCTGAGCCACGTCTACAAGATGTTCCGCACCCGGAAGATCCGGGTGAACGGGGCGCGGGGGAAGGCCGAGCAGATGGTGGCGGCGGGGGACGTGGTCCAGATCCGCGGCGACGAGGAGCGGCTCCTCGCCCCGGCCGCCCCCGGACCGGCCCCGGCCGGCCGGATCGAGATCGGGTTCGGCATCCTCCACGAGGACGCCGACCTCCTCGCGGTGAACAAGCCGGCCGGACTGGCGGCGCACCCGGGCACCGGGATCGAGGGGGCGACGCTGGTGGAGATGGCGCGGGCCTATCTGCACACCCCGGCCGATCTCCCGCCCACCGAGTTCCGGCCCTCGCCCGCCCACCGGCTCGATCGCGAGACCTCCGGGGTGGTGCTGGTGGCCAAGACCCGCAAGGCGATGGTGAAGCTCACCGAGATCTTCACCGCGGGCGAGGCGGTGGCGAAGAGCTACCTGGCGCTGGTGAAGGGGAAGATGCCGCGCGAGGCGGGGACCATCGACCTCCCGCTCTCGGAGCACGAGCAGACGTCCCGCTCCAAGGCCGCCCGCGGGGTGAACTTCCAGGAGGCGCTCACCCGCTGGAAGGTGCTCTCCGCCGCCCGGGAGATCTCGCTGCTCTCCGTGGCGATCGAGACCGGGCGCACCCACCAGATCCGCCGCCACCTGGAGGCGGTCGGGCACCCGGTGGCGGGCGACAAGCGCTACGGGGACTTCCCCTTCAACCGCACCGCCCGGACGCGCTGGGGGCTCCGCCGGATGGGGCTCCACGCCTGGCGGCTCGCCCTCCCGCACCCCATCACCGGGGCGCCCCTCCGGCTCGAGGCGCCGCTCCCGGCCGAGCTGGCGGCGGTCCTCTCCCGGGCCAACCTCTCCTTCTCCGGCGGGGCCGGCGAGCCGGCGAGCGCCCGCCCCGGTACCGGGGCGGGGCGCGGGCGTTGAACTCCGGGGGCGCAGGCGCATAGATTCGCGGGCCGATGACCGAGACCGGCAGAGCCAGCCCTCCCGAAGGCGCGGACCTCCCCGCGCGCGTGGTCCTCACCGGGCTGCCCCCGCGCCGGCCCTTCTGGCGCGGGCTGCTCCGCTGGGCCCTCTTCCTCGCCATCGCCCTGGCCAACGCCGCCCTGGTGGCGGCGGTGGCCGTCTGGCTCCACTTCTCCCGGGGCCTGCCGCAGATCCCGACCCTCGACCAGTACCGCCCGCCCATCATCACCGAGGTGATCTCCTCCGACGGCCAGCTGGCGGGCGAGTTCTTCGTCGAGCGGCGCAAGGTGGTCCCCTTCGAGCGGATCCCGAAGCGCGTGGTCCAGGCCTTCATCGCCTCGGAGGACAAGAACTTCTTCGAGCACGGCGGGGTGGACTGGCTCGGGACCCTGCGCGCGGCGGTGAACACCTACGTCCTCCGGCGCAAGATCCAGGGCGGCTCCACCCTCACCCAGCAGACGGCCAAGGCGATCCTGATCAGCGCCGAGGGGTTCGAGGAGGGGACGAAGCGGAGCCTGCGCCGCAAGGTGCGGGAGTTCCTCCTCGCGCGCCAGCTCGAGCGGCAGTTCACCAAGGACCAGATTCTCTGGATGTACCTGAACGGCGTGTTCCTCGGGCACCAC
Source organism: Anaeromyxobacter sp. (assembly GCA_035498135.1). Lineage (GTDB taxonomy): Bacteria > Myxococcota > Myxococcia > Myxococcales > Anaeromyxobacteraceae > Anaeromyxobacter. Next base: position 9,955 of record DATKAL010000339.1, on the reverse strand, counting down.
AGCTACGGGGTCCAGGCCGCGGCGGAGAACTACTACCGGAAGAACGTCGAGGACCTGACCCTCGAGGAGGCGGCCCTGATCGCCGGGCTCCCCCAGGCCCCCTCCCGCTACTCGCCCTTCTCCCGCCCGGAGGCGGCCAAGGAGCGGCGGCGCTACGTGCTCCGCCGGATGGCCGAGGAGGGCATGATCACCCAGGAGGAGCGGGCCCGGGCGGCGGAGGCGGAGGTGAAGGTCTTCCCGGTGGACGACGTCTTCCGCGAGACCGCCCCCTTCTACGTCGAGACCGTGCGGCGCCAGATCGTGGACCGCTACGGGAACGAGCGGCTGCTGCACGACGGGCTCCGGGTCGAGGCGGCCATGGACCTCGAGAAGCAGCGGGCCGCCCAGGCCGCGATGCTGAAGGGGCTCCAGGAGGTGGACCACCGGCAGGGCTACTACGGGCCGGCCGGGCACGTGGCCGGCGAGGAGAAGGACGCCCTCCTCGCCCGGCTCGCCCGCGCCTGGCCGAAGGGGGAGCTCGCGCCCGGGGAGTACTGCGTCGGCATCGTGACCCGGGTGGATGATCGGGCGGGCGCGGCCGAGGTCCGGGTGGGCGAGAACGAGGGGCTCCTCCCCATCTCCGGGATGCGCTGGGCGCGGAAGCCCAACCCCGAGGTCCGCTACCCGGACGCCCTCATCTCCCGGGTCTCGACCGCCCTCAAGGCGGGAGACGTGGTGGTGCTCCGGCGGGTGGAGCGGCAGGAGCTGGTGGAGCGGGAGGCGGCGAGCGAGAACGGCAAGCCGAAGGAGGTGCCGGACGCCGCCCTGCTCTTCGCCCTCGAGCAGGATCCGCGGCTCCAGGGGGCGCTGGTCTCGGTCGACCCCTGGTCGGGCTACGTGACCGCCATGGTGGGGGGCTACGACTTCGAGGCCTCCGAGTTCAACCGCGCCTTCCAGGCCTGCAGGCAGCCTGGCTCGGCCTTCAAGCCGGTGGTCTACTCCTGCGCCGTCGAGAAGCTCGACTTCACCCCGGCCACGATCCTCACCGACGCCCCGCTGGTCTTCCGCGACGAGGAGAACAGCTGGAAGCCGCAGAACTACGGGGAGGACTTCAAGGGGGACGTCACCCTCCGCACCGCCCTGGTGAACTCGATGAACATCCCGGCGGTGAAGACCGCCGAGGCGATCGCCAACAAGTTCGGGATGCAGGCCCTGGCCGACTGGGCGAAGGAGCTCGGGATCACCACTCCGGTGAAGCTCGAGCTGGGGAGCGCGCTCGGCAGCTCCTGCGTGAACCTCTGGGAGCTCACCAACGTCTACGCCCTCTTCGCCCGCTACGGCGAGAAGCGCCCCTCCACCTTCGTGAAGCGGGTGCTGGACCGGGACGGGGCGGTGCTCGAGGACCACGGCGACTGGCGCGATCCCTGGGTGCCGCTCGCCTCCCGGCTGGCGGCGGGCGCCGTCGAGGTGACCCGGCCGCGCGAGCAGGCGATGGACCCGCGGACCGCCTACATCCTGGTGCGGCTGCTGCGCGAGGTGGCCACGGTGGGGACCGGCGCGCGGGCGGCCGCCCTGGGGAAGCCGGCGGCGGGAAAGACCGGCACCACGAACGACTCCTTCGACACCTGGTTCATGGGCTTCACCCACGACCTGGCCACCGGCGTCTGGCTCGGCTACGACATCAACGAGACCCCCCTCGGCCGCTACGAGACCGGCGGGCACGCCGCGCTCCCGATCTGGCTCGACTACATGGCCGCCGCCCTGCGCGACCGGCCGCAGCCGGAGTTCGAGGCGCCGGAGGGGATCGTCGAGGTGAAGATCGATCCCGAGACCGGCAAGGCCGTCCCGGAGGAGGCCCGCGGGGTGCTGGAGCCCTTCAAGCAGGGCACCGAGCCGACCGCCGCCGCCCCGGACGACAAGCAGAAGGTCGAGGTCCAGGACCTCTTCACGCAGTAGGCGCGGGTGGGGTGCGGGCCCACGTGCCCGCCCGTCCGGCCCGTGGACGCAGGGTTGCGTCCCCCCGCCCCCGCCGGTACCATCGGCGAACCGCTGGAATGGCGCGTCCTTCCGCGCTCCGGCCCCCGGACCCCCGAATGGTGAGACACGTCGCCAAGCTCGGAGTGAAGCGGACGCTCCTCCTCTCGCTCCTGTTCGTGTTCTTGCTCGCCGGAGGCCTGACCGCATTCCTGGTCCAGCAGTCGGTCCGGAGCTCCCTGGAGCGGGCCCAGGCGCAGCGCGGCGAGGCCTTCGCCCGGGTGTACGCGGCCGAGCTGGACGACGCCTTGGCGGCCGGCGACGACGCCCGGATCGCGGCCGAGCTCCAGCGCTACTGGGACGACCAGGCCCTCTCCTACGTGGTGATCCTCCGGGAGAACCTGACCGTGGCCGCCCGCCGGTCGTCGCGGAACTTCCGCGGCTCGCTGGAGGAGGCGATCCAGGCCCACACCGCCCACGGGCTCTCCGCCGGCTGGTTCCAAAACGGCGCCGAGCTGGCCTTCAGCCGGCCGGTGGTGCTGTCGATCCCCCGGCCGGGCGGCGGGCGCGAGGACCGGACGGTGGGCTACGTCCTCCTCGGCCTCTCCGCGAACGACTTCCACGGCCAGGTGGCCGAGGCGGCGGGCTACATCTTCCTCCTCCTCACCGGCGGCGGCCTGGTCCTGGCGGTGCTCATCTACTTCCTCGTCCTGCACTTCGTGCTCCGGCCCCTCGACGAGATGAGCGCCGTGGCGCGAAAGGTGTCGGACTGCGATCTCACCGCCCGGGCGGAGAAGCTGGGCGAGGACGAGCTCGGGACGCTGGCCGAGTCTCTCAACCGGATCGGGGAGAACCTGGCGGTCACCCTCTCCCGGGTGCAGAACGTCACCGGCGGCGTGGCCACGGTCATCGACCGGATCTCGCGCACCGGGGCGGCGGTCTCCTCCGGGGCGGGGACGGTCTCGGACCGGGTGGTCGACACCTCCTCCTCCATGGGGGAGATGATCGCCTCGCTCAAGGGGATCGCCGACAACGTCGAGGTGCTCGCCCAGAGCGCCGAGGAGTCGTCCTCCTCGATCCTGGAGATGGCCGCGACCAACGACGAGGTGGCGGAGAACATCCAGGCCCTGGCCGCCAGCGTGGAGGAGACCACCGCCGCCATCGAGCAGATGACCTACTCGATCAAGGAGGTGGCGAAGAACATCGAGGACCTCTCCGCCACCACCGAGGAGACCTCCTCCTCGATGAACGAGATGGACGTCTCCATCTCCCAGGTGGAGACCAACGCCAACGAGACCGCCAAGCTCTCGGAGCAGGCCCAGCGGGACGCCGAGTCGGGGGCGGAGGCCCTCTCCCGCACCCTGGCCGGGATCGACAAGATCAAGGAGTCCTCCAAGGAGGCGGCCCAGGTCATCGAGGCGCTGGGGAAGAAGATCGCCGCCATCGGAAACATCCTGAACGTGATCGACGACGTGGCCGAGCAGACCAACCTGCTCGCCCTGAACGCCGCCATCCTCGCCGCCCAGTCGGGCGAGCACGGCAAGGGCTTCGCGGTGGTGGCCGACGAGATCAAGGACCTGGCGGAGCGGACCGGCGCCTCGACCAAGGAGATCTCGGAGCTGATCCGCGGGGTGCAGGAGTCCTCGAAGCTCGCCGTCACCGCCATGGACCGGGGCGTCCGGAACGTCGAGGAGGGGGTCCGGCTCGGGCAGGAGACCGAGACCGCCCTGAAGAAGATCCAGGAGTCCTCGCAGAAGTCGACCCACATGGTGAAGGCGATCGCCCGGGCGACCATCGAGCAGGCGCGCGGCTCGAAGCAGGTCACCATGGCGATCAACCGGATCGCCGAGACCGTCCAACAGATCGCCACCGCCACCGCCGAGCAGGCGCGCGGCTCCGAGCAGATCATGAAGAGCGCGGAGAAGATGAAGGCGATCACCAAGCACGTCGAGCGCTCGGCGCAGGAGCAGGCGCGCGGCTCGAAGCAGATCACCCGCGCCATCGAGTCGATCTCCGAGATGGTCCACCACCTGAACCGCGCCCAGAAGGAGCAGACCAAGGGGTCGGAGCAGGTGATGACCGCGGTGGTGCAGATCAAGCAGGTGGCCGAGGCCCAGACCCACTCGGTCCGCGATCTGGAGGCGGCGATCGTGGACCTGGCCTCGCAGGCCGAGGTCCTGAGGGGCGAGGTCCGCCGCTTCAAGCTCTAGGGGGCTGGGTAGGGGGCTGGCCTACCGGGATCGGCCGGGCCCGCCGGTCCTGGCGATCACCTCGGCGAGCGCCGCCAGGTCGCGCCACTCCGCCGGGGCGAGCGGCACGACCGAGAGCCGCCCCTGGCGCAGGAGCACCGACCCCTCGAAGGCCGGCTCGAGCTTCAGGGCGTCGAGGGGCACGGGCGCGGGCAGGGGCTCGATCGCCCGCACGTCCACGCAGACCAGGTCCCCGTCCGCGGTCGGGTCGGGGTAGGCCGTGCGGACCACCTCCGCCACCCCGACCGCCCGCTTCTCCCCGGAGTGGTAGATGACCGCGCGGTCCCCCGCCTTCATCGAGGAGAGGTTCCTCTGGGCCTGCGGGTTCGAGACCCCGGTCCAGGCGGCGGTCCCCTCCGCGACCAGGTCGTCCCAGGCGTACTCGCCGGGCTCGGTCTTGAGCAGCCAGTAGGCCATCGCCGGGCACCTTAGGGCCGCCGCGACCCGCTCGCAACGACAACCGCGCCGCGGTGGAAGCGTCCCGCTTTCCGGCGTGTTATACCTGCCCCCGCATGTTCGGCCTCTCCTTCACTGAGCTCGTGATCATCGCGGTCCTGGCGCTCGTCCTGCTCGGCCCCGACAAGCTCCCCGACGCCGCCAAGCAGGCCGGGAAGCTGATGCGCGAGTTCAAGCGCGCCACCGACGACCTCAAGGATCAGATCGAGACCGAGATCTACGCCGACGAGCGGAAGGGGGCGAAGCCCGCCCTGGTGCCGCCCGTCCCGGCCTCGATCCCCGGTCCGGCCGGGCCGCCGCCCGCCGCCACTGCCCAGAACGTCCCCGGGCTCGAGGCGGCGCTCGCCGAGCCCCGCGCCGCGGCCGCTCCGGCCGATCCGGGCACGGCGCCGGAGGGCCCGTGAGCGTCCCGGTCCCGAAGCTCCCCAAGCCTGCCGAGCCGGAGAGCGAGGTGAAGCTCACGTTCATGGAGCACCTGCGAGAGCTGCGGGTGCGGCTCATGCGGATGATCTACGGCCTGGTGGCCGGGATGTGCGTGGTCGGGTTCTTCGTCGGCAAGATCGTGAACGGGCTCATGGCGCCGGTGCGCCACGCGCTCCCCGAGGGGAAGCAGCAGCTCGTCTACACGAGCGCGATCGAGCCGATGATGGTCTACATCAAGGTGGCCATCTACGGCGGCGTGTTCGTGGCCGCCCCCTGGATCCTCTACCAGCTCTGGCTCTTCATCGCCCCCGGGCTCTACAAGAAGGAGAAGAAGCTCGTCTTCCCCTTCCTGTTCTGGGGGACGCTGCTCTTCTACCTCGGCGCCGCCTTCTGCTACTGGCTGGTGATGCCGGCCGCCTTCCCGGCGATGCTCGCCTTCGCCGAGGACTCGACCCTCTCCCCCATGCTGTCTCTCACGGAGCAGCTCTCCATCGTGATGGCGATGCTGCTCGGGTTCGGGGTGGTGTTCGAGGTCCCGGTGATCATCGCCTTCCTCTCCCTGATCGGGGTGGTGAAGGCGAGCACCCTCGCCAAGTACCGGCGGGTGGCGATCGTGGTGAACACCACCCTGGCGGCGATCATCACCCCCACGGGCGACCCGCTGAACCTCGCCCTGATGGCCGTGCCGATGTGCCTCTTCTACGAGGTGGGGATCATCCTCGCCCGCATGCTCGGGAAGAAGCCGGAGGCCGAGGCCGCCGCGCCCGCCGCCCGCGCCTAGGGGCCTCCCGGGACAGGGCCCCTCCCTCACCACCTCACAGGCTGGCGATCCGGGCGGCGGCCGTGAAAGGGCTGGCGGGCGCCCTTATCTCCTCATGACGGAGGGTGTCATGGCCGGAGCCGGATCGATGGAGGTGGTGTTCCTCGCCGCGAAGCGGACCCCGTTCGGGACCTTCGGCGGCTCCCTGAAGGACTGGAGCGCGACCGATCTTGCGGTCCACGTCGCCAAGGCGGCGATCGCGCAGGCGGGCGCCCCCCCGGAGGACTACGGCCACGTCGTGATCGGCAACGTCGCCCAGACGTCGCCGGACGCCATCTACCTCGCCCGCCACGTCGGGCTCCGCGCCGGGCTGCCCCAGGCCGCCCCTGCGCTCACCGTGAACCGGCTGTGCGGCTCGGGCTTCGAGGCGGTGATCCAGGCGGCGCTCCTCGTGCAGACCGGGCAGGCCGAGCTGGTGCTCGCCGGCGGCACCGAGTCGATGAGCCAGGCGCCCCTCGTCCTCCGGGGCACGCGCTTCGGCCACCCCTTCGGCAAGACCCCGGCGCTCGAGGACATGCTCTGGTCGGCCCTCACCGACACCTACGCCCAGATGCCCATGGCGCTCACCGCCGAGAAGCTCGCAGAGCAGCGCAAGATCTCGCAGGAGGCGGTGGACGAGCTCTCGGTCCTCTCCCAGCGCCGCTGGGCGGCGGCGGAGGAGGCAGGCCGGTTCCGGGAGGAGCTCGCCCCGGTGGAGCTGAAGGGGAAGAAGGGGCCGGTCCTCTTCGCCCGGGACGAGCACCCGCGCCCGGACACCACCGTCGAGGCGCTCAGGAAGCTCCCCAAGGTCTTCAAGGCGGACGGGGTGATCCACGCCGGCGCGGCGAGCGGCATCGCCGACGGGGCCGGGGCGCTGGTGGTGGCCTCCCGCGCCTACGCGGAGCGGAAGGGGCTCCGCCCGCTCGGGCGGCTGGCCGGCTGGGGACACGCCGGGGTGGACCCGACCATCATGGGGATCGGGCCGGTGCCCGCGGTGCGGAATGCGCTCGCCCGGACCGGCCGCCGGCTCGGCGACCTCGATCTCTTCGAGGTGAACGAGGCCTTCGCCCCCCAGTACCTGGCGGTGGAGCAGGAGCTCGAGCTCCCCCGCGACCGGACCAACGTGGACGGCGGCGCCATCGCCCTCGGTCACCCCCTCGCCGCGAGCGGAGCCCGGATCACCATGCACCTCCTGTACGAGCTCCGGCGCCGCGGGGCGCGGGCCGGGATCGGGGCGGCCTGCATCGGCGGGGGGCAGGGCGTGGCGGTGGTCCTCGAGGCGCCGTGAGCCTCCCGGCGGCGATCTTGCCCGGGTCCACCCGGGACGGTAGGGTCCTCGCGGGCCTTGGCCGGAGGGCGACGATGGCGGCGAGCTTCACGGGCGTGAAGGTCTTCTCCACCACCCTGGCGCGCGACCGGGAGCAGATGGGCGAGCAGATCAGCCGGTGGCTCGCCGAGCACCCCGGCTTCGAGGTGGTGGAGAAGGAGGTCCGGCAGAGCTCCGACAAGGAGTTCCACTGCCTCAGCATCACCCTCTTCTACCGCGAGAGGACGAAGGCCTGACCGTGCGCTGGCGACGAGGCCCGCGGCTCCCGTCGGGGCTGACCTTCGGCGGCCGCGTCCCCGCGGCGGTCGGGCTCCTCCTCGCCTTGATGGTGGTGGGGAGCGTGGCCGGCTACGTCACCCGGCGCGCCGATCTCTTTGCCTTCTCGCCCACGGCGATCGTCCGCGGCGAGCTCTGGCGACTGGTCGCCTGGCCGTGGGTGAGCGACCCGCTCACCCTGCTCTTCGCCGGGTTGCTGCTCTGGTCGATGGGGGCGCAGCTCACCTACGCCTGGGGCGAGGGGCGCTTCCTCGTCCGCTCCCTGGTGATCACCGTCGGCGCCAGCCTGGGGGCGACCCTGCTCGCGCTGGTCTGGGGCGCGGCCGACGCGCCGCACCTCGGGATCTGGCCGCTCGCCAACGCGCTCCTGCTCTCCTGGGCGATGCTCCACCCCGACGCCCAGGTGAGCCTGATGATGGTTCTCCCCGTCACCGGCCGGACCCTGGGGCTCCTGGTGGTCTTCGGGACGGTGCTCTGGGGCCTCGCGGCGGGCGGGATCGCGGGACTGGGTGCCTTCGCCCTCCACCTCTTCGCCCTGGCGGTGGCCTGGGTCCTCTCCCGCGGCCGCCTCCCCACCCGGCGCTGGAAGATGCAGCTGCGGGACTGGTGGTCGGAGCGCGAGTTCCGCCGGCGCGCCAAGCACCTCAAGGTGATCCGCAAGGACGGCTCGGACGAGCCGCCCCGCTGGCTCAACTGACGGCGCGCGGGCGCCGGCCTCAGCTCACCGCCACCTGGCGGACCGAGGCCTGGTACACCCAGATCCGCCCGGTGTTGGTGCGGGTGTCGGCCGGGATCATGAAGAACCCCACCCCGCCCTCCTGGTAGTCCGGGCTGAACCCGGCCACCTGTCGCCCGTCGCGGAAGGTGACCCGGACCTTCTTCCCCTCGGGCGGAGCGGCCTTCTCGCCCGGCTGGAGCATGAAGAAGATCACCTTCACCTTGTCGGTGGCGATGGTCTCGGCGGCGCCGCCCGGCTGCGGGAGCAGGGCGAGCTCGGCGGCCCCGAGGTCGGGGTCCTCGAGCAGGCCGCGCTTCACCTGGCCCTCGACGGTGTGGACGACCACGCGGTGCGCGCCGGCGAGGGGCGCGGTGCCCGGGGCGGGCTCGGCCGGCGCCGGGGGCGGCTCGATCGGTGCCGGGAACGGCTCGGCAGCGGCCTCCTCGGCGAGCGGCGGGGGCGGGGCGATCGCCTCCGCGGCCTCCTCGGGCGGCGCGGCCGCCGCCTCGGGGAGCGGCTCGTGAGGAGGTGGCTCGAAGGGAGGCGGCTCGTACGCGGGCGGCGCATGGGCCGGCAGCGGGGCGGCCTCCAGGGGCTCGGGCTCGGCCAGCGGTGCTCCCGGGAGCGGGCCGAAGTCCAGGGAGGCGGGCGGCGCGACGCCCTCCTCGGGCGGGATCTCCTCCAGGATCTCCTCGCCCTCGATGGTCGGGATCTCGTCCGCCTCGGCGGCCGCCTCGGGAAGCGGCTCCGCGGCCGCGATCGGCGGCGCCCAATCGGCCGGCGGCTCCTCCGGTCCCGGGCCCTCGAGGCTGGCGGCCGGGGAGGCGGGCTCGGGCGCGGCCGCAAGGTCGAGCTCCGGCTCCGCGAAGGCCTCGAGGGCGGCGTCCGCAGCGCCGTCGAGGGGGGGGGGCTCCGGCGCCGCGGGCAGCGGCTCCGCGAAGTCGAGCCCTTCCGGTCCCGGGTCCTCGACCCCGGCCACCGCCGAGGGCGGCGGCGCCGCCGCCGGCTCCGCGAACGAGGCGTCGAGCTCGTCCTCGAGGCCGAGCGAAGGCGGCGCCCCGGCGGGCTCCGGCGCCACCGGGGCCCCGGTCCAGGGAGGCTCCGCGGACAGCCCCGCCCACTCGGGCGCGGCGGCCTCCGCGCTGGCGACGAACGATCCGCCGGACTCGAGCTGGAAGCCCTGGTCGAGCGCCGTGTCGGGCTGCCAGTCGGCGCCCGGCGCCGCTCCCTCCACCGGGAGGTCGGCGCTCTCTGCCGCCGGCTCGAAGGCGAGCATGTCGTCGTAGGCGCCCAGCGCCGGGGGAGCGGCAGGCCCGCTGGGGGGAGGGGTCCCCTCGAGGTGAGCGGCGAGGTCGTCGGGCGAGGAGAGGCCGAGCGCCGGGGCGCCCGCCTCGTCGTACTCGCCGAAGGAGGGCTCGATCGGCGCGCCGGGGAACGGCGGCGTCGCGTCCCAGCCCTCGGGCGGGAGACCGGACCCGTCCGGAGGAAGGGCCGTCCCGGCCTCGATCTCGAGCGCGGGGCCGGCGCCCTGTGCGTCCCAGGCCGCGGCGGCGTCCGCCGGTCCCTCGGCCGGGACGGCGTACGCCGCGGGATCGAGGTCGGCGACCGCGCCGTCGGGGAGGGGCCCGGCCGCGCTCGGCGCGGCGGGCTGGCCTTCCGCCATGGCCGCGTGGTCCTCCGGCGGAGCGGGCTCTGCGCTGCTCCAGTCGGCGAGGGAGCCCTCGACCGGCGCGGCCTCGGCGAGGCCCTCCTCC
>DATKAL010000338.1:0-3579 GCA_035498135.1 Anaeromyxobacter sp. | reverse complement strand
TCCGCCGCCGCGGCTCCCGCCCATGCTCGCGCCGCCGGACGGGCCGGCACCGGGGAGGGAGGTGCCACCCATCGCGCCGCCTCCGGTGACGCCGGTGCGCTCGAGCGAGACCTCGGCGGCGGCGATGGCCAGCTTCTGGGCGTCCGCCACGGCCAGGAGGTGGCCCTCCTCGTCGCCGATGTAGCCGGCGTTGGCCTCCAGCACCGAGGCGAACGTCACCTTCCCCACCCGGTACTGGGAGAGCGTGCTCTCGGTGGTCGCCCGCGACTGCAGCAGGAGCCCCTCGCGGTAGAGCTGGATGGTCTCGGCCAGGGAGGCGAGCGCGGCGCGCCGCTCCGCCACCCGCAGGCGGAGTACCTGCGCCACCGCCTCCGCCCCCTGGGCGCTGGCGGCGGAGCGGGCCTTGGTCTCCTCGACGGCCTTCCCCTGCTTCCGCCCCGACCAGATGGGCAGCCCGATCGACACCGAGGCGAGCCACATCGGCTCGAGCGAGCCCCGCGGCATGATCCCCAGGTTCACCCCGAGGTCCGGGAAGCGCTCGACCTTGGCCAGGTCCACCTGCGCCTCCGCCTGGGCGGCGTCCAGGCGGGCGCCAGCCAGCTCCGGGCTGCGCGCCTCGGCGTCGGCCACCGCCTCCTCGATGCCCGGGACGGGCGGGACGGGGAGCTCGCTCGGGCGGACGGTGGTGGGGATGGGCTCGTCGAGCGGGCGCGCCCGGAGCCGGTTCAGCGCCTGGATCTTGGTCGCCTCCTCGGCCTGGAGCGACCAGCGGCGCTGGCGGAGGCGGTTCAGCTCGAGCTGGGCGCGCAGCAGGTCCGACTGGGCGCCCTCGCCGGTCTCGTAGCGGGCGCGGACCGTGGCGATCGACTTCTGCCAGATCGCCTCGAGCCGGTCGAGCAGCGAGAGCCGCTCCCGCGCCACCAGGAGCTCCAGGTAGGCGCGGCGCACGTCCGCCTCGGTGGTGAGCCGGAGCCGGCTGAGCCCGGTCTCGGCCTGCTTCGCGGCGAGGCGGGCCACGTCGCTCCGCTTGTCCCGCTTGCCAGGCCAGGGGAGCCCCTGCGTGACCATCACCTGGTAGTAGCTGGTCTCCATCTTCCCGATCTGGAGCCCGTTGAAGCCGTCGTTCTGGATGCCGAGCGTCAGCACCGGGTCGGGGAGCGCCCCGGCCTGCGGGATCCGCTCCTGCTCGGCGCTCACCGTCGCCTGCGCCTGCTTCACCTCGGGGCGAACGGCGAGGCTCTCGGCGATCAGGCGATCGAGCAGGAGGTCGGGCGGAGGCGCCTCCGCGGCGGCGCGGAGGGTGACGGCGGCGAGGAGGACGGCGGCGGCGGCGCGGGCGCGAGCAGGCATGCGATATCCGGAGGAGGGCGGGTCCCGTCAGGAGGTCCGTAGCAGCCTCCGTGCCAGGCGGACCCGGACCAGGTCCGGACGGCGATCCTGCGCCGGCCGCGGCCGGAACCGAACCCCGCGACCCTCCTGGAAGGGTCCGGAGCGAGCTCGAGCCCGGGGCCCGCTCGCCGGGGAGGAGCCCCTCCGGTCACGGTGTGACCGGGGAGGTCACGGTCCGGCGCGCCGCCAGGCGTGGATCTGCCCGGCGTCCCCGATCACCACCGGGTGGGGGTGCGGAGCGAGCCGGAGCGCCCGGCCTCGGCGCGCCCTTCACCGCCGCGCTCGCTCGCGGCGCCCCGGACGCGGGCCGCGCGGCGATGGCGGTGGACGACACCCTCGTCGGGCGCCCGGGCGCTCGGCCTCTCCCCCCGGGAGCTCGATCGGGTCGTCCGGGAGAGTGTCTCCGCCGGCCCCGGGCGGTGACGTACCCTGCGGCATGGCGAGGATCCCGGAGTCGGAGCGCGTCCGGAGGATCTGGGACCGGCTCGCCGCCCGCTACGACCGCTCCATGGAGCGCGGCGAGCGGTTCCTGATCGGCGGGGGGCGGGAGTGGGTCTGCTCGCGCGCCCGCGGTGACGTGCTCGAGCTGTCGATCGGCACCGGGCGGAACCTCCCGCACTACGCGCCCGGGCTGCGCCTCACCGGGGTGGACATCAGCCCGCCCATGCTGGATCGGGCCCGGGCGCGGGCCGCCGCCCTGGGCCGCGAGGCGGAGCTCCGGGTGGGCGACGCCCAGGCCCTCGAGCTCGGGGACGGGACCTTCGACACGGTGGTGTTCACGCTGGCGCTCTGCAGCATCCCCGAGCCGCGGGCCGCCGTCGCCGAGGCGCGGCGCGTGCTCCGGCCCGGGGGGCGCCTGCTGCTCCTCGAGCACGTGCGGAGCCCGCGCCCGCTGGTCCGGGCCGTCCAGCGGACCCTCGACCCGGTGGCGGTCTGGCTCGCCGGGGACCACCTCGTCCGCGAGCCCCTCGAGCTGCTCGCCGCCGAGGGGTTCGTCGTCGAGGAGCTGGAGCGCGCGCGGCTTGGCGTCGTCGAGCGCGTGGCGGCGCGGAAGCCGGGCGGCGCCGCCGGGCCGCCCCGCCCGTCCGGCGGCGGAGCGGCCGCCGGCCGAGGGGGGACGGTCTAGCGCGCCGTCCGCCCGCGCCGCGGCTCGACCGTCTCGAGGAAGAGCGCGAACGCCTTGTCCGAGCCGACCACGTGGCCCTTGAGCCAGTCCACCATCCACGTCCGCAGCCGGTCCTCGGCGCCGGGCTCGCGGGCCTCGAGGCGCTCGCGCAGGTCGCGGTAGGCGCGCACGAACCAGGCGTGCTCCACGTGGTGGGAGGGGAGGTCCGGGTAGCACGACCTGAGCATCAGCCCCTCTTCCGCCTGGAAGTGGCCGACCACATAGTCGTCGAGGAAGGCGAAGAGCCGGGCGGCCTCGGCGCCGTCGATCCGGCGGCCGACCTCCTCCACCAGCTCCCCGACGTGGCGGAAGAGCTGCTCGTGCTGGGCGTCGATCTCGGGGTGGCCGATCGCGAGCGCGTTGGTCCAGAAGATGCCCATGGTGACCGTCGCCACGTTGCAGGGGGCGGGCCAGGAGGGCGGAAGGGAGTCCGCGGGGTTGCGGGCGGGTGGCGGCGTCCCTGGGTCCCGGCGCCCCGCGGCTGCCGCCGGAGATCGGCGGGCGGGCTCGGCCTCACCAGTCCGGGGGCGTCCCGGCCGGCGGCGGCTCGAGGATGAAGAGCGTGGCGATCAGGATCACCGCCGCCTGGCCGGCCCCGAGCACCACCAGCACCGGCAGGGCGCTCGGGGTGGAGACGGCCAGGATCCCCCCGAGCGCGAGCCCGAGCACCCCCAGGCAGGCGACGGCGGTCACGCCCACGCAGAGCGCCTTCCGATCGGTGAAGCGCTTCAGCGCCTTCGCCACCGACCCGCCGTAGACCAGGCCTGCGCCGATGCCGCCCAGGGCGGACCAGCCGAGCTGGGCGCGCGGCCCGCGCGCCTCCGCGCCGGCGAGGGCCCCGAGGGCGACCAGGGCGAGGCCGGCGCCCACCAGCGACCAGCGCGGGAACCGCTCGCCCAGCCAGGCCTCCAGCGGGACGAAGACGGTCTCCGCGATGATGAAGGCGGCGAAGGCGTTCTCGGTGGCCGCGAGCGACTCGGCGAGGCTCGCGTTCCCCGCGCTCCGGAGCAGGGGCCAGACGAAGA
>DATKAL010000337.1:0-3681 GCA_035498135.1 Anaeromyxobacter sp. | reverse complement strand
CGGTCCGCTGCTGCTGGGTGGCGAGGTGGATCACCCGGGCCGCGTCGCTGGTCTCCTGGATCCCGGAGAGGATCCCCGAGACGCTCGTCATCGCGTTGCCGCCGAGCTGCTCCCCCTCCGCCGCCATCCGCTTGTTCCCGTCCGACGCCTCCTTGGCGGCGTGGGTGGCCTCGCGGATCTCGGTGATGAGGTTCTTGATCTCCTTGGTCGACTCCATCACGTTCTCGGCCAGCCGCCGCATCTCGGCGGCCACGATCGAGAACCCCCTCCCCGCCTCGCCCGCCTTGGCCCCCTCCAGAGCGGCGTTGAGGGCGAGCAGGTCGGACCGGTCGGCGATCTCGTCGATCACCTCCACCACCGTCCCGATCCGCTCCACCCGCTTCGACAGCTTGGCGATGGCGTCGTCCACCTCGACCGCGTTGTGGCGGACCTTCTCCATCGAGGTCATGAAGGACTTGATCGCCCCCTCGCCCTGCCGGGCGCCGGTCAGGGTCTGCTCGGCGATCCCGGCCACCATCTGCGCGTTCTCCGCGATCTGGTGGGAGGCGCCCTTCAGCTCCTCCATGGTGGCGGTGGTCTCGTGGATGGCGGAGGCCTGGGCGCTGGTGGAGGACTCGTTCTGGGTGGCCGCCGCCAGCACCTCGGCGGAGCTGGTGGAGAGCTGGAGGGCGGCCTCCCGGATCTCCGTGACGAACTTCTTCAGCGTCTCCATCACCTGGCCGATGCCGGCGATGAGGGGGGTGAGGGCCGCGTCGGTCACCCCGAGGCGCAGGGTGCCGGAGAGGTCCCCCTGGATCACCAGGCGGATCATGGCCTCGATGGCCTCGTCCACGCCGGCGGTGACCAGCTCGACCCGCTGCCGCGCCTCGCGCGCCTCGGAGAGGACGTGGTCGGCGGCGGCGTTGGCCGCCGAGGCGGCGGCCCGCAGGATGGGATCCTGGAAGGCGTCGGTGTCGAGCCGCTCCTCGTACTTCCCCTCGGCGAGGTGCCGCAGGAAGGTGGTCAGGCGGGCGAGCTCGCCGCCGGCCCCGCCGGCGGAGCGGGCGCGCCGGGCGGTCCGGCCGGCGGTCTTCTTCTGCTTCTCGAGCTGGGAGGGGTCGCGCATCTTCGTCGGGCCTCGTCAGGCGGCGGTGGCTGGCGCCGCGAGCCGCTCGCGCACCAGGGTGGGGAGATCGACGATCAGCAGGGGGGCCTCGTCCATGGTCACGAAGCCGGCGATGGCGGCAGAGGAGAGGCAGGCGGCGGCGAGGGGCGGGAGCTCGTGGACGTCGGCGGCCGGGACGCTGCGCACGCCGAGCACCCGGTCGACCACCAGCGTCCGCTCCCGGCCGTCCCGCTCGGCCGACACCACCACCCCGCGGTCGCGGGCGAAGGGCCGGCCGAGGATCGTGTCGGCCACCAGGTCCTCCGCGCTCGCCTCGCGGATCGTCCCGACCCGCACCACGGCGCGGACCGCGGCCGCGTAGACCCGGAATGCCACCTGGAAGAGCAGGAACTCGGCGGTGGGCTGGCTCACGCCGCGCCGCTCCCCGCGGGGACGGCCCGCGTGCGCGCCGTCTCCACCAGGCGCGGCAGGTCGAGGATCGCCACGGTCCCGTTGCGGTCCCGGCCGATGGCGGAGAGGAACTCGGCCACCCCGGTGGACTCGGCCGGCGGCGGCTCGAGGGCGCGCCGCGGGACCACCACCAGCCCCTCCACCGCCTCGCTCACCACCGCCACCTTCCAGGGCCCGCACTGGACGATGGCGGCCCGGGTGCTCGCGCGGATGGGCACCGCCGACTGCCCGACCAGCTGCCCGACGTCGAGCACCGGCAGGACCTCGCCGCGATGGGTGAACACCCCGGGGAGGAACGAGGGCGCGGCCGGGAGCCGGGTGAGCGGGCCGAGGCGGACCACCTCGGTCACCAGCGGCGCCTCGAAGGCGTAGCGGCCCCCGAGCAGACGCAGGCAGAAGAAGAACGCGTCCGCGCTCCGCCCCGCGCCGTCGTCGCCCGCTCCGGCTGCCTCGCCCGTGCCCCTCGGATCGACCATTCCGCGCGGGATTATCCGCGAGGCTGGGAGGAAGGGGCAAGTCGGTGCTATTTTGCCCGGGGCCGATGTGGGAAGGCCGAGGGTCGAGCGGACGTGAAGGTCCTCATCTGCTGCGAGAGCGAGATCGTGCTCCAGGTGACCGGGATGGCGCTGGAGGCCGCCGGCCACCAGGTGCTCCTCGAGCGCGATCCCCACGGGCTCGTCCCCGAGGTCCACTCCGCCGCCGCCCTGGTGGTCGATGCCGGGCGGGCCAAGCAGGCCCCGGCCCTCCTGCGCGATCGGGGCTTCGGGGGAAGGGCGATCCTCGTGGGTGAAGGTGCGCAGGAGGAGCTGGCCAGGGTCGCCGCGGAGCTGAAGCTCGACGGGGCGGTGGCGAGCCCCTCGGCGGAGGACTTCGCGCGCCGCTTCGCGGCCGTGGTCGAGACCCGCCGGCGCGTCCTGATCGTGGACGACTCGGAGATCGTGGCCCGGCTCCTCAAGGAGGAGCTGGAGGCGAAGGGGTTCGAGATCCAGTACGCGCCCGACGCCGAGAAGGCCACCTCGATCATCCTGAAGCGGCAAACCCGGCCTGACCTCATCCTCCTCGACATCAACATGCCGAAGGTGGACGGCGGCCAGTTCTGCAGGTTCGTCAAGAAGAACGAGATGTTCCGCTCGATCAAGGTGCTCTTCTGCTCGGGCGAGGACAAGGAGAAGGTCCAGCGGCTCGTGACCGAGTGCGGCGCGGACGGCTTCATCTCCAAGGACGAGCTCCTCGGGAAGTGGATCGTCGAGAACGGCTGAGCGGCGGTCGGAGGCGGGAGGGGGCCCCAGCACAGCTGGAGGGAGGGGCGTAGCCCCTCCGGCGCGGGGCAGCCGCGCGCAGCCGCGAAGCGGCGAGCACGGCCCGGGTGATCGCGAATCGCGAGCCGCCGTTCAAGGAAGCTCCCCGGGGGTGCCCTCCCCGTCGGCGCAGTCCAGGTTGGATGGGTCGTCGGGCCCGAGCGGCTCGAGGCGCACCGCCGCGGCCGGGCAGCGGGGCATGCCCGCCGCCCCGAAGGTGGAGGCCACCTCGCCGAGCGGATCGAGGAGGTGGAGCGCGGGTGGGTGGTCGTCGGAGAGCCCGCCGAGGAGCGCGCCGCCTCCGCAGGCAAAGGTGGGCGTGCCGGGGGGCAGGTCGTACCTGCCGTCGTACGCCCCCCCGACCACCAGCGCCGCGGTCCCGGGTGGGAGGATCGGCCCGGCGGCGAGGAGGCAGGAGGCGGTGAACCCGGAGGCGGTCCGCTTCACCAGCCGCCAGCCGGCCAGGTCGAGGGGGCCCTCGCCCAGATCGGCGATCTCCACCCACTCGCCCCCCTGGCCCGGCGCGGCCGCGGCCGCCCGCACCTCGGTGAGCACCGGCAGCGGCGGCGGCCCGGCGGCGGCGCCGGTCTCGAACCCGCCCACGGTGGGCCTCCGCCGCCGCTCGGCGTCGAGCACCGGCCCGCCGTCCTCCGCCAGCGCCCGCGAGGAGAGGACCAGGGCGTAGCCGGTCCGGGCGCGGAGCGGGCCGCGGGGGCGGAGCACCGCCCGCACCCCGCCCCCCTCGAGCGCCACGTCGGCGCCCACCGCCGCCGCCAGCCCCGCCGCCCCCTCGTCCGCCTCCACCGCCCGGAGCGCCTCGGGGAGCGC
>DATKAL010000336.1:0-9909 GCA_035498135.1 Anaeromyxobacter sp. | reverse complement strand
CGGCGGCCGCGCCTACGCCGACGGGCTCCTCCTCTCCGCCGCGGACCCGAGGGGCGCCGCCCGGGCCCTCGCCGCGGGCACCCTCGACCTCGTCCTCCGCCCCGAGGCGGCCGGGCCGGCCCCGGTGGCGACCGCGGCGCTGCTCGCCACCGTGGCGGCGGTGAACGGGCCACGGCTCGGCCCGGGCGCCGAGGCGGTCCGCCGGGCGCTCTCCGCCCTCGACCGAGGCGAGCTGGCGCGGCTCTTCGCCCGCGGGCCCGCCGAGCCGCTCCTCACGCTCGCCCCGGCCGCCCTCCTCCCCGCGGCCCCGCCCGCGCCCGCTGCCGCCGGCGCCCCGGCTCCGCCCGGCCCGGCCCGCCTCGTCCTCCTCGTCCCCGCCGGCGCGGGCGAGGCGCGCGCCGCGGCCGAGCGGATCCAGGTGAAGCTCTTCGACCGCGGGCTCCGGGCGGCCGTGAGCGCCGAGGAGCCGCCCCGCTTCGCCGCCCGGCTCGCCGCCGGGGACTACGACGTCGCCCTGGTCCCCGTCCCCGTCCTGGCGCTTCGCCCGGCCCTGGCCGCGGCGGAGATCGCGCTCGCCACCCGCGGCCCGGGGGCGGCACGCCAGGCGCTGGCCGAGCTCGGGGTGGCCCCGCCCGCCGAGCTCCCCGCCCGCCTCGACGCCCTGGCGCGGGCCCTGGACCTGGTCCCGCTCCTCGCCACGGGCGAGCGGGCCAGCGCCGGCCCCGCGCTCCAGGGGCTGCGTCCCCTGCCCGACGGCGGCCTCGATCCGGGCGACCTCTGGCTCCTCCGCGGGGGGCAGCGGTGACGCTCCGGGGCAAGCTCGCCGCGGCCTTCGCCCTCTTCGCCGCCGTCCCGCTGGCGGCGGCGCTGGTGCCGGTCTCCCGGGCGCTCTCCGGCGCGCTCGACCGCGAGCAGGAGGCCCGGCTCGACGGCGCCGCCGCGGCCATCCAGGGGGAGCTGGCCCGGCTCGGGGAGGGGGCGGCCGCGGCGGTGCAGGACCTCGCCCGCGCCCCGGAGCTGGAGGCCTTCGCCCGCGAGCGGGCCGAGGGGCTGCTCCCGCCCGCCGAGGCGGCCGGGCGCGCCGCGGAGTGGATGTCTGCCCGCGGCCTCGACGTCCTGGCGCTGCTCGACCCCGAGGGCCGGGTGGTCTCCGCCGGCCACCTGCCCGGTCGCGCCGGGGACGTCGATCCGGAGCTCTGGGCGCTCGTGCGGGAGGGGCCGGCCGGGCGCCCCGGGGCGCGCGTGGTCGCCCGCGCCGGGCCCGACGGGGTGGCCCCCGCGGCGGCGCTCCTCGCCTGGGCGCCGGTGCCGGGCGAGCCCCTGGTGATCGCCGGCGGGTTCGCCCTCGACGGCGACCGGGCGGCGCGGCTCGCCGCCCTCACCGGAGGGGAGGTGACCATCCGGGCGGCCGACGGCGCCCCCCTGGCCGCCGCCGCGCGCCCGGGCGACGCCGGCGGGCCGGCCTTCGGCGGGCTGCGGCGGGCGCTGGGCGGGCTCGCCTCGGGGCGGCGCGCCCTCCTGCTCGGCCCGGCCGACGCCCCGGCGGCGCGGATCGAGGTGGCCCTCGCCTCGGAGGGGCTCGCCCGGGCCCGGGTCACCGTGCTGCTCGCCTTCCTCGGGGCGCTCGCCGCGGGCACGCTCGCCGCGGCGGCGGTGGGCGCGCTCCTCGCGGCCCGGGTCACGCGCCCGGTGGAGGCGCTCCGGGTGGCGGCGGCCCGGGTGGCGGCGGGCGACCTCGAGGCCCGGGTGGAGACGCCGGCGAGCGGCGAGGTGGGGGAGCTGGTCCGGGCCTTCAACGCCATGACCGGGGACCTGGCGGAGGGACGGGCCCGCCTCGCCCAGGCGGAGCGGGTGGCGGCCTGGCGGGAGGTGGCCCGCCGCCTGGCCCACGAGATCAAGAACCCGCTCACCCCCATCGCCATGAGCGTCGAGACCCTGCGCGAGGCGCAGGCGCGCGGCCGGCCCGACTTCCCCGAGATCTTCGAGGAGGGGACGCGCGCCATCGGAGAGGAGGTCCGCCGGCTGAAGCGGATCGTGGACGAGTTCAGCCGCTTCGCCCGCCTCCCCGCGCCCGCCCGGACCGAGGTGGCGCCCGAGGACCTCGCCCAGGCCGTGCTGGCGCTCTTCCCGGCCCCGCCGCCGGGTGTGGAGGTGATCCGCCAGGTGGCGCCCGGGCTCCCCGCGGTGCTGGCCGATCGCGATCAGGTCCTCCAGGTGCTCCTCAACCTGGTGCAGAACGCCCTCGACGCGATGCCGGCGGGCGGCACCCTCCGGCTCGCCGTCCGGGAGGAGCGCGGCGGGGTGGCCTTCGCCGTCGCCGACAGCGGCCCCGGGATCGCGCCCGATCGGCTGGAGCGGATCTTCGAGCCGTACTTCACCACCAAGGAGGGCGGGACCGGGCTCGGCCTCGCCATCGCCCGGCGGATCGCGGAGGAGCACGGCGGGCGCCTGGAGGCGCGCTCGCCGCCGGGCGCGGGGGCGGAGCTGACGCTCTGGCTGCCCGCCGCCGGTCGCTGACCTCGGGCGGCGCCCCGGTCAGCGGACCGGGGTCGCCTTGAGGGCCGCCTTCCCCTCCTTCACGTACACCTGGAAGCGGACGGTGCGGCAGGCGTACTTGGCGACCAGGGCGGCCTTGTTCGAGACCAGCTTCTGGCGGAAGCGGTCGAAGGTGAGCCCCTCGGCCGGCTCGCCGCACTCGGCGCGCACCCGCAGGAAGTCCTGGAACACCTCGCGCCAGTGCTCCGCCTCGCCGTCGTCCTCGGCGGGCGTCCAGGCTGCGGCCGGCTCCGCGGGCGCGGCCGGCTCGGCGGCGGGAGCGGCGCGCACCGGCGCGGCCTCGAAGGCGGCGCCCAGGGCGGCGCCGTCGAGCCGCTGGGTGACGTTCGGACCCCGCGCGGGCGCGGGCTCCGGGGCGCCGGCGAAGGCCTCGGCCACCGGGCGGGCGGTGAACGGCTCGGGGCCGGGCTCGGGGGCGCCGCGGACCGGGAACTGGAACGCGTCCAGCGCCGGCTCCGGCGGCGCGGCCGGGGGCTGCCCGACGAAGAACTCCTGGGAGAGGGTGGGCTTGCTGGCCGCGTGGGCGGCGGCCTGCTCGGCGGCGTCCGCCGCCCGGTTCAGGGCGGCGGCCACCGTGCCCAGCTTGCCCGCGAGCACCGGGGCGCGGACGCCGAACTCACCCCGCTCGATCCGGCCGGCGGCGGTGAGCAGCTCGGCGGGGATGGCCGCCGCCACCTCGCCCGGGCTCATCAGGAAGCCGAGCAGGAGCCCGACCAGGAGCGCGGCGGCGGCGCCGGCCAGGGCGAACCACTGGAGCCGCACGAGCGGCGCGAGCACGGCGTCGGTGGGCGCGGAGAGGACCGCGAACCCGTCCTTGACGCCCGCCATGGGGACGGCGATCACGCGCTGGGCCGGGGCCCGCACGAAGAGGAGCGGCACCCGCGGGACCCCGGCCACCCCGAGCCCCAGGTCCATCGGGGCGAGCTGGCCGGCGTCGACCGGGTGGTCGGGGTGCGCCACGGCGGCGCGCACCAGCTCCTCCACGTCGGTCCCCTTGCCGGAGACGAGCTTCACCCCGGGCGCGGTGAGGGCGAGCGTGGCGCCGCTCCCGGCCACCGGCGAGCCGCCGGCGGCGAGCGGCACGAGCACGGCCAGCCCGGCGTCCGGGCCGGCCGGCGCGGCGGCGCCCGACCAGAGCTGCCCGCCCATCCGGACCTGGCTGCGCCGGGCCTTGCCGTCGATCGCGGCCGCCACCAGCTCGACCAGCTCCGCGGCGTCGCCGCCGGCCTCGGACCGGCGCGCCAGCCACTCGCGGTTCCCGCCCGCGATCTGCGAGCCGGCGGGGAGGGGCGCGCCCAGGGCGCTCTCCGCCGCGGCCACCGCGGCCGCGAGCGCGGCCTGGGTGGCGGCCTCCTGGGCGGCGGGATCGGGCGGCGGGGGCGGCGGCGGCGCCTTGGACCGCTTGCCCCGGGGCGTCGGGGCCGGCGCGGGCGCGGGCTCGGCCTCCTTGGCGTGGAGGGTGGCGAGCAGCTTGGGGTCCCGGGCGGCGAGCGCGGCCACCGCGCTCGCCTGGTCCACGAGGGCTCGGTCGGCGACGGCCAGGCGGGCCCGCGCGGCGGCGAGGCGCTCGTCGACGGTGCGGATCGCCTCGGCGTGGAGCCGCAGCGTGGCGGCGCGCACGGCAGCGGTCGCCGCCGCGACCACGAGCAGCGCGTAGAGCCAGAGCTTGAGCCGGTTCATTTTCCGCGGTTATAGGCGCGCTCCGAGGGGGTGTCAAACCTGCGTCCGGCGGGCGAGCGCCCGTTTTCCAGGCGGATCTGCTGGGGAAAAGGGCGCGGCGACCATTCGCCTCGGGGTGCGGGTCGGGCGGCTCAGGGAGCGGCGCGCAGCCGCGCCGCGACGGTCGCCAGCCCGGCCCGGAAGACCTCCGGCTCGGGCAGGAGGGAGACGACCAGGTGCCCGTTCCGCTCGAAGTCGTAGAAGAAGCCGGGCTGGACCACCACGCCGTGGGTGAGGAGGTCGAGGCAGAGCCGCTCCTCGTCCAGGGTCTCCCCCACCCGGAGCACCGCGCTCCACCCGCCGCCCGAGCCGAGCGCTCCGCAGGGCGTCTCCCGGAGCTCCGCCAGCGCCGCGCGGTTGGCGGCCAGCCGCGCCCGCAGCGGGGCGAGGAAGGTCTCCCGGCCGGCGAGCAGCCGCGGCGCCGCCAGCTGCACCGGCCCGGAGACCGAGAGGTAGGCGTCGGCGATCACCTCCAGCCGCTCGAGGGCCGGACGGACGAGCCGGTCCGGGCCGGCGGCCGCGATCCAGCCGAGCTTGAGCTGCGGGAGGCCGCACACCTTGGAGAGCCCCGAGAGGTGGAAGGCGAGCGCCTCGCGGACGCCCAGCACGCCCGCGGCCGGCGCCAGCGCGGTGTCGGCGAAGACCTCGTCGCCGATCAGGGCCAGGTCGCGCCCGGCGCAGAGACGGTCGAGCGCCGTCCGCTCCGCCGTCGAGAGGAGGTGGCCGGCCGGGTTCGAGGGCGAGACCACCACCACCGCCCGGGTCCGCGGGCCGAGCGCTCCCTCGAGCGCCGCCAGGTCGGCGTGCCAGGTCCCGTCGTAGCGGAGGGGGTAGCGGACCAGCCGGACCGCCTCGAGCTCGGCGAGCAGGTCGAGGAGCGGATAGGACGGCGCCGGCACGAGCACCTCGTCGCCCGGATCGCAGAGGAGCTTGAGGAGGAAGGCGTAGGCCTCGCTGGTGGAGGCGGTGAGGAGGATCGCCTCCGGGTCGGCGGCCTCGCCGCGCCCGGAGAGGTAGGCGGCCACCGCCGCCCGGGCCTCCGGGAGCCCGCGCGGCGCGGGCTCGTAGCGGGCCGCGCGCGGATCGGCCAGCGCCTCGGCGAGCGCCGCGGCTGGCCAGGCGAGCCCGACGCGCGTCGGGTTCGCCTCGGTGAGATCGAGCAGCGTGCGCCCCTCGGCGCGCGCCGCCTCGAGGCGGGCGGCGAAGGCGTTCGCGGAGAGGTTCCAGGAGGTGCGGTGGCTGGAGCGCATGTGCGACCTCGCGCGATCGTACCCCACGGCGCGGCCCGCGCCCGCTCCGGGCGCGGCCTGCCGCGGTCCCGGCGGGGGTCTTCCCGAACCGGCGGCGGGGGGCGTGTGATGGGGTCGTGACGCTCGAGCAGATCGAGACCACGCTCCCCAGCGGCTTCCTCGACGCGCGCCTGCGGCGCGTGGCGGTCGACTACGCGGAGCGCTCGGCGTTGCTCGAGCTGGCGCTCGACGCGGGGGATCCCGAGTCGGAGGACATCGGCGACCGGGAGGCCTGGCGCCCCGCCCAGCTCCTCCTCTCCGATCTCCTCTTCCTGGTGGTGGAGCCGCCCGTGACGCGGCCACAGGCCTACGCCGGCGAGCCCTGCATCACCCGCTCCAGCCCGGCCAGCGCCGAGCAGCGCTCGCGCCTGCCCGAGGTCCCGGCGGGCGCCTTCTGCCACGCCCTCTTCGCCGCCAACTGGAACGCCTGGCTCTTCGTGGCCGCGCGGGCCGCCCGCCTGATCTGGGAGCCGGCACCCGCGTGAGTCTAGGCGTCGCGCGGTACGGCGATCATCCGCTCGAGCGCCCTGCGCGCGCCGGCGGCGACCTCCGGCTCCACCCGCACCTCGTGCTTGACGCGGAGCAGCGCCTCGCGGACCATCACCAGGTCGATCATCTTCATGTACGGACAGTGCATCCGGCAGCCGATGCACCCGTCCGCCACGATGAACTCCCGGTCCGGCCAGCGCTGCTTCAGCTGGTGGACGATCCCGTGCTCCGTGGCGACGATGAAGGTCCTCGCCGAGGGGTGCCGGGCGACCGCCCCGAGCATGGCGGTGGTGGAGCAGACCTCGTCCGCCATCGCCACCACGTCGGCGCGGCACTCCGGGTGGGCGATCACGACCGCCTCGGGGCGGGAGGCCTTGACCCGGTTGACGCTCGCCGCCCGGAGCACGTCGTGGACCGGGCAGCAGCCGTCGTACACCACGATCTCCTTCTCCGGGACGCGGGCGCGGACCCAGGCGCCGAGGTTCTTGTCCGGGGTGAAGAGGATCTTCCGCTGCGGCAGGGAGCGGACCACCGCCGCGGCGTTGGCGCTGGTGCAGCAGATGTCGGAGAGCGCCTTCACCTCGGCGGAGGAGTTCACGTAGGTGACGACGGCGTGCTCCGGATACCGCGCCTTCCAGTCCTCGAGCGACTCGGCGGTGATCGAGTCGGCGAGCGAGCACCCGGCGGAGAGGTTGGGGAGGAGGACCCGCTTCTCGGGCGCGAGCACCTTGGCCGACTCGGCCATGAAGTGGACGCCGCAGAAGACGATGGTGGACTGCCGGACCCGGGCCCCCTCGATGGCGAGCTGGAGGGAGTCGCCCACGTGGTCGGCGATCCGCTGCACCTCGGGGAGCTGGTAGTTGTGGGCGAGGATCACCGCGTCGCGCTCCCGGGCCAGGGCGCGGATCTCCGCCTCCAGCTCGGTCACCTCGTCCGGCGGGAGCTCGGCGCCCGCGGCGGGGTTCGCGACCGGGTCGTGGATGGGGACGACGGGGAGGCTCATGCGCCCCATCTTATATAGGATTCGCCCCCGTGCGCCTCGTGGTCACCACCCCGCTCCGCCCCGCCCCCGGCGAGGAGCGCGACGCGCTGGAGGCGGCCGGCCGGTGCGGCCTGCCCTTCGCGGCGCGGCAGGGCCGGCCGCTCACCCGGGTGATGGCGGGGGCCGGGGCGGAGGGCGCGCTCGTGCTCTCCGCCGCGGCCTCGGTGCTGGCCGCCGGCGGGGAGGAGCACCGCTGGTCCCCGGGGATGGGCCTCCTGCGGGTGAAGCGCCTGCTCGCCCGCAGGGCGGGGGCGGCCGACCCCACGACCCACGACCCTTTCCTGGAGGCGGCCGGCCTCCGCCCGGGGGACGCGGTGCTCGACTGCACCGCCGGGCTGGCCGCCGACGCCCTGGTGGCGGCGGCCGCCGTCGGCCCGCGGGGACGGGTGCTCGGGCTGGAGGCCTCGCCGGCGCTCGCCGCCTGGACCGGCGAGGGGATCCGCCGCCTGGAGCTCGAGGCGGCCCGCCGGGTGGAGGTGGTCGGGGCCGATCACCTGCCCTGGCTGGCGGCGGCGGCGCCGCGGAGCTTCGACGTGGTGCTCTTCGATCCCATGTTCCGCCAGGCCCGGGGCGAGCCCGGGGGCTTCGACGTGGTCCGCCGCCTGGCGGACGGCCGCCCGCTCTCCGCCGAGGCGCTCGCCCTCGCTCGCCGCGTGGCGCGGCGCTGGGTGCTGGTGAAGGACGGGGCGCCGGGCTGGGACCTCACCCGGCTCGGGCTGATCCCGCTCCCGAGCGCGAGGGGAGCCCACCGGTACTACGCGAGGGCGGGGGCGTCGTGAGGCTCACCCCCTCCCCGGCAACCCGGCTGCCCCGTCGACCCTCCCGGTCGCGCACCACGCCTGCCCGTCCCCACCTCGAGGGCGCGAAGGGTCGATCCGCGCCCCGAGGACCGGAGCTCCCGCAGGCACCTAGGGTGAAGGCCGCCGTCTACGGTTTCACCACCCGCAGCAGGAACCGGTCGATCACCTTGTCCACCGCCGCCGGGTCGTCGAGCATGATCCAGTGCGAGACCCCGGGGACCTCGAGCCGCTGGAGGCCCAGCACCTGCGAGGCCATGCTCGGGTTCCGGCTCCGCTCCGCCTCGAGCGCCAGCCTCGGCCCGGCGTACGCGCCGAGGCGCCGGGGCGCGTCGAGCTCCGCCACGCTCCGCCGCAGCTGGGCGAACGCGGCCGGATCCATCCGGTCGAGGGCCGCCAGCACCTGGGTCCGGGTCGCCGGGCGCGCGTACCCGTCGAGCAGCTGCTCGAAGACCGCGCGCCGCTCCGCCTTGCCGAAGCCCGGCGAGGCCTCCCGGGCGATCCCCTCCGCCACCGCCGCCTTCGGGAGGGTGCTGAAGTCGCCCACCGCGTCCAGGTAGAGCAGGCCGGCCACCTCGTCCGGGTGAGCGCCGGCGAAGGCCGTGAGGACCGCGCCGCCCAGGCTGTGCCCGACCAGGACCGCCCGCCGGATCCCGAGGGCGTGCAGGACCGCCTCGAGGTCCGCCGCCAGGGCGTCGACGGTGTAGACGCCGTCCCGGGCCCGGTCCGAGCCCCCGTGGCCGCGCAGGTCCCAGGCCACCGTGCGGCGCGCGGTGCGCAGGTGCGCGAGCTGGGCGCGCCAGAGCTCGAGGTCGCCGCCCAGCCCGTGCACGAAGACCAGCGCCGGCTCGCCCACGCCACCGTCCGAGACGCGAAGCCGCCCGGCCTCGCCGTCGACGAGGAAGATGCGCTCGCCGGGGCCGACCGGGGCCTCCGGGACATGGGCGCAGGCCAGCATCGCCGACCCGAGGAGCGCCGCGAGCCTGGCGCGCCGGCTCACGCCTGGGCAGCCGCCTCCGCCGCGGCCTCTGGCCTGGGGGCGATCTTGCGCAGGAACTCCTCCGGGTGCTCGAGCACCAGGGCCTCGCGGAGGACGTCGTCGGCGTGCTCCACCGGGACGATCTGGAGCCGCTCCCTGACCTTCTTCGGGATCTCGCGGACGTCCTTCTGGTTCTCCTTTGGGATGAGGACCCGCTTGATCCCGCCCCGGTGGGCGGCCAGCACCTTCTCCTTCAGCCCGCCGATGGGGAGCACCCGCCCGCGGAGCGTGATCTCCCCGGTCATCGCCACGTCCTTGTGGACCGGGAGGCGGCAGAGGGCCGAGACCAGCGTGGTGGCCATGGTGATCCCGGCGGACGGGCCGTCCTTGGGGATCGCCCCCTCGGGGACGTGGACGTGGATGTCCACGTTCTCGAGGAACCGCTTGTCGAGCCCGAGGAGCTCGGCCCGGCTCCGCACGTAGCTCATCGCCGCCTGGGCCGACTCCTGCATCACCTCGCCCAGCTTGCCGGTGATGGTGAGCTTGCCCTTGCCCGGCATGACCTGGGCCTCGACGGTGAGCAGCTCGCCGCCCAGCTCCGTCCAGGCCAGGCCCGTGGTGAGGCCGATCTGGTCCTTCTCCTCGGCGGTGCCGTACCGGTACCTCGACGGCCCCAGGTACTTCTGCACCAGCCGCTGGTTGACCACGTACTCCTTGCCCTCCGC
This sequence comes from Anaeromyxobacter sp., assembly GCA_035498135.1. Lineage (GTDB taxonomy): Bacteria > Myxococcota > Myxococcia > Myxococcales > Anaeromyxobacteraceae > Anaeromyxobacter. Next base: position 313 of record DATKAL010000336.1, on the reverse strand, counting down.
CGCGCCGCCCTTGAGCACGTCCTTGGCGATCTTGCGGCAGATCGAGCCGATCTCGCGCTCCAGGGAGCGGACCCCGGACTCCTTGGTGTACTTGTGGACCAGGGCCTTGAGGGCGCTGCGCTTGAAGGTGACCGGGATCGGCTCGAGCCCGTTCATCTCCTTCTGCTTCGGGATCAGGTAGCGCTGGGCGATCGAGAGCTTCTCCAGATCGGTGTAGCCGGCGATCCGGATGACCCCCATGCGATCCTGGAGGGGGAGCGGGATCCCCCCCATGGTATTGGCGGTGCAGATGAACATCACCTTGGAGAGGTCG
>DATKAL010000335.1:0-15882 GCA_035498135.1 Anaeromyxobacter sp. | reverse complement strand
CCGGGCGGCCAAGGAGATCGCCCGGGTGGCCCAGCAGCAGGAGAGCGGCTTCGAGCAGGTGCTCAAGGCCATGACCGAGATCGCCCACGCCACCGAGGAGACGGTCGCCTCGACGGAGGCGGTCGGACAGGAGGCCCGCTCCCTGAACGACCTGGCCGCCTCGCTGCAGGCGGCGGTGAAGGGGTAGGATGGCGGGTCCGGGCGGGTCCGGGCGGGCCCGGCGGCCGGAGGCGATACCGCAGGTCGCGGATGCGACGCGGGGCGCGGCCGGAGGTAGGATGCCGGCCATGACCGCCAGCTACACCTCCCGGTACACCGCCTACGGCGCGGTGCTCGGGGCGATCTTCCCCGTCATCGGGACCACCATCGAGGCCTGGTCGCGCGGCTACGGGCTGGGGGTGGAGGGGCTCCTCAAGGCCCAGTCCTCGCCGCTCCTCTGGATCATCGACACCGCCCCGCTCTTCCTCGGGGCCCTGGCGAGCGTGGCCGGGCGGCAGCAGGACCACATCATGAGGGTGGAGGGCGCGCGGCGGGAGGGATACCTCAAGACCGCCTCCGAGCTCTTCACCGCCGCCCAGTCGCTGCTCTCCACGGTGTCGTCCTTCTCCTCGATGACCGCGGAGACCGCCGCCTCGGTGCGCGAGACCACCGCCACCATGGGGCAGCTGGGCCACACCGCCACCCAGGCGGCCCTCACCGCCGAGACGGTGATCGGGCTGGCGCGCCAGGGCGAGCGGACCTCGGCCGACGGGCTCTCCACCGTCGAGACCAGCCTGACCGAGATGGTCAAGCTCGCGGACGAGGTGCGCGGGCTCTCCCAGCGGATCGAGGGGCTCAACGCCCGGATGCGCGACATCTTCGAGATCGCCTCGGTGGTGAACTTCATCGCCGACCGGTCGCAGCGGCTCGCCGAGCACGCCGCCACCGAGGCCCAGCGGGCCGGGCCGGCGGCCAAGGGCTTCGGCGAGGTGGTGGCGGAGATGCACCACCACGCCGAGGACGCCAAGCGCGCGAGCGCCCAGGTGAAGGGGATCCTCTCCGAGGTCCACAAGACCATGCTCTCGGCCATGACCGCGGCCGAGGTGGGCGTGCGCCGGGCCGAGCAGGGGGCGCAGGTCGCCTCGAGCACCGGCGAGACCATCCGCCGCCTGGCCACCGCGCTGCGCGAGTCGTCCCAGGCCGCCAAGGAGATCGCCACCGTCGCCCAGCAGCAGGACCACGGCATCGACCAGGTCCTCAAGGCGATGAACGAGATCTACCTCGCCACCCAGGAGACGATGTCGTCCACCCAGTCGGTGGCGAGCGAGGCGAAGGCCCTGAACGACCTGGCCTCGGGGCTCAAGCGGGCGGTGGAGAGCTAGCCCCCGCTGCCGCCGCTCAGCGAACGCGGATCCGCGAGACCGTGTAGCGCGTCACCATCGCACACCACTCCGAGTCGACCGCTGCGTAGGACGGGTCGAAGAGGCGCAGGTCGAGGGAGAGGTTCGTCACCACCAGGTCCTTCCCCAGGAAGCGGAGGCTGGCGGGGAAGAGGAGCTGGACCGGGGCCCCGGCGGCCACCCCGCCGAAGTCGCCGAGCCTGGCGATCGCCTTGCCGGTGGGGTCGATGACCACGATCTCGTCGGACTGGTTGGCCACCACCCAGAGGTCGTCGTCCTCGTCGACGATCAGGCCGTCCGCGCCGTTGACCGAGTTGGCGAAGACCGCCGGCGTCCCGGCGGAAGGGCCGGGCGAGCCGGGCGTCGCCGGGATCTCGACCACCGTGTCGTTCCCGGTGTTGGCCACGAACAGGGCGGTCTCGTGCCGGTTGAAGCGGAGGCCGTTGGCGCCGAACGGCGGGACCCCCGTCGTCCGCAGGAGCGCCGAGTCGACCCAGGCCGAGGCGACGCCGCCCCCCGGACCGGTCGTCCAGACGATCCCCTGGAAGGAGTCGGAGACGAAGACGTTCCCCGCCCGGTCGAAGGTGAGGTCGTTGAGCCCTGCGCCCAGGGCGGGGTGGGGGAGCGGCGAAGGGAGGGTCATGAAGACGGTGGAGGCGCCGGTGTGCGGATCGACTTCGAGGACCTGGGCGCCGCCGAAGTCGATCACCAGGAGCTTGCCGGTGGTCGGGTGGAAGGCGAGGCCGAGCAGGTGCGGGGTGGAGCCGGCGATGGAGACCTGCCGGAGGAGCCGGCCGTCGTCGTCGTAGACGTAGAGCTGGCCGGCGCCGGTGACCGGGCCGCTCGCGTCGAACCCGAAGGTGGTCACGTAGACCCGGCCCCGCGCGTCGACCTCCAGCCCCTCGGGGCCGGTGGCCCCTGCCGGCAGGGTGGCGAAGAGGCGGACCCGGCCCCGGTCCCAGGCGCTGGCGCGCGGCGGCGCGGACACCAGGGTCGCGAGGGCGAGGGCCAGTCCTGCGATGCGGGCGATCATGGGATGCCTCCGTGGCGCCGGGACGGCGTGGAACGGAGCGTTCTAGCGACGGAGCGTGCGGGGGCCGCGGTCCGTTGGGGGCGAGCCCGCGGCGCGAGCGGGGCCCCTCGTGACGCTGGCCCGGCTTCCGGACCTCCGCCCCGCACGACGTCAGGCGCCGCCTGCGGCCGCTCGGGGGAGGCGGCCCTCGGGGGGCGCTCAGCCCGGCCGCCCCCTCCGCCGCGGCGCGTCGAGCACCACCTCGAGCCGCCCGGTGCCGCCGTCGTGCCGCTCGACGTGCTCGGGGATCACGCGCAGCAGCGCCACCTGGCGCGGATCGGGGCCGCCGGGGAACCAGCGCGACCAGGACCCGTCCCAGAGCTCCGACATGAGCTTCCGGTCGCGGATCACCTCGCCGGTCCCGGAGACGGTGACGGTGGTCCCGTCGGACGGCTCGAAGAACACCAGGGCGCAGCGAGGCTCGTGCTCGAGGTCCTTCACCTTGGCCGAGTCCGGCGCGGTGGCGAACCAGATCTCCTCGCCGCGCACCTCGTGGCGCATCGCCATGGGGCGGCAGCGCAGGTGGCCGTCCTCCCCGCGCGTGGCGAGGAGCGCGGTCCGGAAGCCCGAGAGCAGCGTGGCGATGGCTCGGTGCGGGTCCTCGGGCATGGCGGGTCCTCCTCCCCGATCATGGTGCCTCCGGGCACGCAGGTGCGGCAAGGTGCGAGGAGGGAGGCCCCGCCGCCTTGACCCCGTCCGGGGATCCGGCATCCTCGGGAGGTGCCTCTCCTCCCCGTCCTGGCCGCCGGCGCGGCGCTCGCCGCCCTGGGCCCCGGGGCGCTCGGCGCGGGGGCGATCGACCTCCCGCTGGGCGAGGACGGGGTGCCGGTCGAGCTCGCCCTCGAGGTGAGGACCTCCGCCCACGCCGGCCCGGCACCGCTCGCCTGGCACACGCGGGCCGACGGGGCGCTCGAGGGGCGCGCCGCCACCGCCGAGTGGGAGGCGACCGTCGAGCTCGCCCCCGTGCCGGGCGGGGCGAGCGCCCTCGACGTCCAGGTCCGCTGGCGGGTGGCCGCCGAGGTGGAGCGGATCGCCCTCGCCCTCGCCTGGCCGGGCCGGCCGCGGGCGGTGGGGCGCACGCTGCGCTTCGAGGAGGTGGGCGGCCCGCTCCGGATCGAGCGGGGCACGCCGCTCCTGGTGGCCGCGGGGCGGGCGGTCCTCGCCGGCGGGCCGGGGCTGGCCGCCGCCCGGGTCGAGCGGACGCCGGCTGGCGTGCGGACCACCCTGATGCTCGACGACGCCGCGGCCCGCCCCTTCTCCACCTACGAGACCTGCCTCGACCACCTCCCCGGCGGCGACGAGGGTACGCAGCAGGTCCCCTGGGGCGCGCTGGAGCGGCGGCGCCCGTTCACCTTCGCCCCGCGGGCGAAGGGCGACCTGGACCGCGCCACCGCCACCCTCTACCCGCTCGGCGCCGGCTTGCCCTTCCTCCCGGTGGTGGTCGAGCGCTGGCCGGCCGGGGCCCGGGCGGCGCTGGTCTTCACCGATCACGCCGACCGGACCGATCCGGACGCCCTCCGGGCGGTCCTCTGGGGCGACTCGGACCCCCGGGCCGAGGGGGGCGTGGGGGCAGGCTTCCTCGGGCGCGGGCTCCGGCTCACCCGGACCTTCTTCGTCCACGCCCGGCGCGGCGGGCTCGACGACCCGGCGGTCCAGGACCTCGCCGACGACCTGGTCGAGGCGGGCTCGGAGGTCGGGCTCCACTCCATCACCGGCGAGCGCGACGGGCGGGACCAGGTCCGCTCCGGCCTCTCCGCCGCCGCCGGCTGGCGGCCGGTGACCTGGATCGACCACGAGCCCTACACGAACTGCGAGGCCGTCTCCTCCGAGGGCTGGAGGGCGGGGGGCAAGTACGGGATCCGCGACCTCCTGGCGGAGGGCGGGATCCGCTGGGTCTGGGCGGCGGGCGACTACGGCTCGGGCGCCACCCGCATCGTGGACCTGCTCGGCGGCGGGCCGGACGAGGCGCGGGCGGCCGTCTACCCGTTCCCGCTCGATCCGCGGCTCTGGGTTTTCCGCTCCTCGATGTTCTACGCGTCGCCCGCGGCCCTCGGGGCGGCGCTCTCCGACGAGGCGCTGGCCGGCCTGGAGGCGGAGCGAGGCCTGTTCGTCGCCCACACCTACCTCGGCCCGGCGGCGCGGACCACGCACTCGGTCGATCACCTCGGGCGGCTGGTGGTGCGCGACGAGGGGAACGGCCACCTGGTGCTCGACCCGGCGCTGGACGAGGCCTTGGCCCGGATCGCCACCCGGGTCCGGCAGGGCCGCCTCGCCTCGCTCACCTGGTCCGAGGCGGGCGATCGGCTGCGGGCCCTGGGAGAGGTCGAGGTCGTCTACCGCCCGGACGGCGCGGCGGAGATCCGGAACCACGGGGCGGAGGCGATCCACGGGCTCACCCTGGCGGTCCCGGTCGCCCCGTTCGTCGACCTGGCCCTGGACGGCGCGCTGCTCCTCGGCCGCGACGACGAGCCGGGCTGGGTTCGCGTCTGGCTCGACCTCGAGCCCGGCGGGCGGGCGGTGCTCCGCGCGCTGGACGGCTTCGTGCCGGTCTCGTTCCTGCCCTTCCGGTAGACTCCGACCGTGATCCGGCCGCTCGCCCCGGAGGACCTCCCCGCCCTGGCCCGCGGCCTCGCCGCCCTCCCGCTCATGGCCCGCTACGGCCGGGGCGCGGAGCAGCTCGAGGCGGCGCTCCAGGGCGCGCTCGGCCGGGGCGAGGGGCTCCTCGTGGCCGAGGAGGCCGGGGCCCTGGCCGGGCTCGCCTGGTTCCTGCCCGCCGGGACCCTGGCGCTGGGCGGCTACCTCCGGCTGATCGCGGTCCTCGGGGCGGCGCAGGGGCAGGGGGTCGGCGCCGCGCTGCTGGCCGCCTTCGAGGCGGAGACCGCCCGGGCCAGCGCCCACGCCTTCCTGCTGGTCTCCGACTTCAACGCAGACGCCCAGCGCTTCTACGGGCGACACGGCTACGCGCGGGTCGGGACGCTCCCGGGGCTGGTCCTCCCGGGCGTCGGCGAGGTGCTCTACTGGAAGCGGCTGCGTTGAGCCGCGCCGCTACCGATCCTTCCAGCGCGTGTGGCCGAGCCACTCGCGGACCGAGGGGCGCCGGAAGATCGCGGCGGCGTAGTCCGCGAGCCGGGACGGGCAGGGGTCGCGGTTGTAGACGAGCCGCTGGAGCATGAGGGCGAGATCGGCGTCGGCGACGGAGAAGGCGCCGGCGAGGAAGGTCGCGCCCGCGGGGAGGAGCCGCTCGGCGATGGCGACCAGCCGGTCGGCCGCCGCCCGGGCCTCCGGGGAGAGGGGCTGCGGGGCCTCGGCGGTGAAGAGGGTCGAGGTCGGCCGGGCCTCGCGGAGCGCGCCCAGGTCGCTGCGGACGAAGGCCTGGACCATCCGCGCCCTCGCCCGGGCGCGCGGGTCGGCCGGATAGACCGCCGGGTGCGCGGGGGGCGGAAAGGCCTCCTCCAGGTACTCGTCGATCGCCGACGACTCGGCCAGCCAGAAGTCGCCGTGCCGCAGCGCCGGCACGCGCCCGGTGAAGGACGGGCCGGCGTACTCCGGCCGCCGGTGCTCCCCCTTGTCGAGGTCGAGCACCTCGAGGCGGAAGGGGAGCTTCTTCTCCTTCAGGGTGACGAAGGAGGAGAAGACGTAGGGGCTGGTGAAGGTGCTGTTGCCGTAGAGGACGATGTCGTCGGGCATGGCGCCGCTCATAACACGGCCCCGCGGGAGCGCAAGGCTGGCGTGGGGCCGGGCGGAGCCCCCGCCGGCGCGGCGCGCCCCCGGCGATCAGATGGTGGGGACCCGCACCTCGACCGCCACTTCGCCCTCGCCCCGGACCTGCACCGGCGCGCTGGCGATCAACGGAGCGGCGTCGCTCCGGAGGACCACCACGGTGTAGAGGCCGGGCGGGACGCGCGGGACGACCTGCCGCGGGCTCTCGGCCACGGGCAGGTAGATGGCCTCGCTGCCGAGGAGCTCGGGGAAGGAGGGGGCGCGGGGGGTGCCGGGCACCAGCACCGCCTGGGCGGGCGCGGGCCGGCCGTCCGCGTGGAGCACGCTGACCCGGACCGTGGCGCCGCCGGCGCTCTCGCGCAGCTCGATCCGCCTCACCCCCGCGTCCGGGACGTCGACGCCCCGAGCGGCGAGGTGGATCGCGAGCGGCGTGCCGAGCCCGGCGAAGACCGCGTAGCGGCCCGGGTGAAGGGCGGCGAAGAGGAAGAAGCCGTCGTCGTCGGTGACGGTCTCGCCGGCGTCGGTGCCCTCGGCACCCACCGCCAGGATGGTCACGCCGGCGAGGGGGGCGCCCTGCGCGTCGCGGAGGGTGCCGGCGATCGCGCCGGGGAGCGGCGCGGTGGCGGCGTGGCTCGCGGCGGCGGCACCGGCGGTGCCCCGCGATCCCGCCGCGGGAGCGGCGGCGGGAGCGGGCGAGGGAGCAGCGGGGGCGCTGCCGCGGGCGGCCGCGGCGGCGCCGCCGGCCAGGGCGGCCCGGCGGGCGGGCGCGGGCTTTCCGGCCGAGGGGGCCGGGGCCCCGGTCTGCTCGCCGGGCGTTGGTGCGCCGGCGACCCGGGTCGGCGCCGGCGGGGTCGCCGCCGTCGCAGGGGCGGGGATGGGAGCTGGAGAAGCGGCCGCGGGCGGCGCCTCCGGGGCGGGCGCCCTCTCGGGCGTGCCCGGCGCCGGGGCCGCGGAAAGCGCCGCCGGAGCGGGCGTCGCGGGTCCCTCGCCCCGGTGCGACGCCGTCAGGTACCAGACCGCCGCCGCGATCGCCAGGACGGCGAGCCCGATCCCGAGTGCGCGCTTCATCCGAACCTCCCGGACCGCGGCAGGAGCGCCGCGTCCCTCCCCGCTGCAAGAGACGGGCCCGCCCGCCGGGCGGGCGGGCCCCGGCCGCTACTTTACGATGTCGAGCAGCTCGATGTCGAAGGTGAGGACCGCGTTGCCCGGGATCACGGGCGGACGGCCCTGCTCGCCGTAGGCGATGGCCGCGGGGCAGACGACCTTGGCGTGCCCGCCGACCTTCATCTTCTGGAGCGCCTCCGTCCAGCACTTGATCACGCCGTTGAGCGGGAACTCGGCCGGCTCGCCGCGCTTGCGTGAGGAGTCGAACTCCTTGCCGTCGACGAGCGTGCCGACGTAGTGCACCTTCACCTTGTCGGTGGCGGCGGGAGAGGCGCCGGTGCCATCCTTGATCGACACCACGATCGCGCCGGACTCGGTCTTGATCGCGCCCTTCTCCTTCGACGCCTTGTCGAGGTAGGCCACCCCGCGGCCCTTCTCCTTCTCGGCGCTGACCGAGAGCCGGGCACGGGCCAGCTCCTGGACCGCCTGCTGGGACTTCTCGTCGAGCGCGATCTTGGGCTTGCCCGCCGCCCCGTCGCGGATCCCGGCGATGACGTGATCGAGCTCGGCCGGGCTGAGGCTGAAGACCTCGAGGCTCTTCGCCACCGAGAGGCCCACCGCGTACAGCGCGCGGTCGGTGTCCGGCTTGGCCGCCGAAGAGGCCTTGGCGGCGGGCGCGGCCGGCTTCGCCGCCTCGGGCTTGGCCTCCTCGCCGCGCGCCGGAGCGGCGAGCACGAAGGTGAGAGCCAGGACGCAGGTGCTGATCCTCATGGAGTGCTTCCTTTCGTGGACGGCGCTTTCGGGGCCGGTTCCGGCGCAGGTGCGCTGGGGCTGCGAAGGACGGAGTGCCGCCGCGAGCGCAGAGGTCGGCGCGGCAGGCGCGTGGAGCGCCCGCGGGCGTTTCCAGGTGGGCGGGTCGAGCGGCATCGGTGGCCAGAGAGTCTACGCGGCTCGGGCGCGATGCCGCTCGCCTTTTCTACTCCTCCAGGGTGGAGACGTCGCCCTCGGGCAGCCCCTGGGCCCGCGCCTTGAGCACCCGGCGCATGATCTTGCCGGAGCGGGTCTTGGGGAGCGCGTCCACGAAGGTCACCTTCTCCGGCTTGACGATGGGGCCGAGGTGGGTGGCGACGTGGGTCTTGACCTCGTCGGCCAGCTCGTCCGAGGGCTTGAAGCCCTGGCGCAGCAGGCAGTAGCAGTGGATCGCCTGCCCCTTCACCTCATGGGGGAGCCCGATCACGGCCGCCTCGGCGATCGCCGGGTGGGAGACCAGCGCGCTCTCGATCTCCGCCGTGCCGAGCCGGTAGCCGGACACCTTGATCACGTCGTCGGTCCGGCCGATCACCCAGAAGTAGCCGTCCTTGTCCCGCTTGGCGGAGTCGCCCGCCATGTAGCGGCCGGGGTACTTGGCCCAGTACGTCTTGGCGTAGCGGTCCGGGTCCTTGTAGACGGTCATGGCCATCGCCGGCCAGGGCTTCTCCAGGACCAGGTAGCCCTCCTCGCCGTCGGCGACGGGCTTGCCGGCGTCGTCCAGGATCGTCGCCTGCTGGCCGAAGAAGGGCCGCGCCGCCGAGCCAGGCTTGAGGGGGAGGGTGGGGACGGGCGTGATCTGGAACATGCCCGTCTCGGTCTGCCACCAGGTGTCCATGATCGGGCAGCGGCCCTTGCCGATCACGCGGTGGTACCACTTCCAGGCCTCCGGGTTGATGGGCTCGCCCACCGAGCCGAGGAGCCGGAGGGTGGAGAGGTCGTGGCGGTTGGGCCAGGACTCGCCGAAGCGCATCAGGCCGCGGATGGCGGTGGGGGCGGTGTAGAGGATGGTGATGCCGTACTTCTCCACCAGCGCCCACCAGCGGTTCGGGTACGGGTAGGTCGGGGCCCCCTCGTACATGAACGTGGTCGCGCCCATGAGCAGCGGGCCGTAGACGATGTAGCTGTGGCCGGTCACCCAGCCCGGATCGGCGGCGCACCAGTAGCGGTCCTCGTCCTTCACGTCGAAGACGTACTTGAGCGTGGAGTAGATGCCGACCATGTAGCCGCCGTGGCCGTGGATGAGCCCCTTCGGCTTCCCGGTGGTCCCCGAGGTGTAGAGGATGTACAGCGGGTCGGTGGACTCCATCACCTCGGTCGGGCAGACGCCGCTCGCCAGCGGCAGCTTCATGAGGTCGTGGTACCAGTAGTCGCGGCCGGCCTCCATCCGGACCTCGTGGCCGGTGCGCTGGACCACGATCACGGTCTCGACCGTCGGGCAGCGGCGGACCGCCTCGTCCACCGTCTTCTTCAGCTCCACGATCTTCCCGTTCATGAAGCCGCCGTCGGCGGTCACGACCACCTTCGACTCCGAGTCCTCGATCCGGCCCTGGAGCGCGTCCACCGAGAACCCGCCGTAGACCACCGAGTGGATCGCCCCGAGCTTGGCGGCGGCGAGCATCGCGATCACGATCTCGGGGATGCGGGGCATGTAGATGGTGACCCGGTCACCCTTCTTCACCCCCATCGCCTTGAGGACGTTGGCGAACTTGGAGACGTCGCGGTTCAGCGCGAAGTAGGAGTAGGTCCGGACCTCGCCCTTCTCGCCCACCCAGACCAGCGAGAGCTTGTTCTTGCGCCAGGTCCGCTGGTGACGGTCGAGGCAGTTGTGGACGATGTTGGTCTGGCCGCCCTTGAACCACCTGAAGAAGGGCTTCTCGGAGGCGTCGAGGACCTTGTCCCACTTCCGGTACCACTCGAGCTCCTCGGCCTCGGCGGCCCAGAAGCCCTCGAGATCCTCCGCGGCGCGCCGGGCGATGGCGTCCCAGTCCTTCGCGCGGGCCTGCGCCACGACGTCGGGGGAAGGGTAGAAGACCTCACCTTCCAGCTGCGTCTTCGGGCTCATCGAGGGGCTCCTTTCGAAACGTCGGCCCGGGCGACGGCGACGGAATCGCCGGGCGGGGTGCGAAGGGCCATGTGCGGCGAGCGGCGCGGCCTGGCCCGCCTCTCGCACACGGTGAGTCGACCTGGATTACCCAACTTATCAGACGCTTACGGCCACACCAATCAAAGTCGCGCGCCGCGATGGGCGCGTGAGGTCCTCCCGAGCCTCGAAAAGGTATCAGGATGAGGACTTGCGATCGGGAGGTCGCCTCCCCCGATGGGGCGCGACTGGAGTGCCGCGCGGACCGGGGCGCCCGGCCGGGCGAGGGCCTGGCCCCGCGTGCGGCTCCCGCCGAGCGGCGCGGCCTCGACCGCCCCGGATCTCGCGGTTATCCTCGCCGCCGTGCTCGTCCCCCCGCCGCTCTCCCGGGGCGACGCGGTCCGCGCCGTCGCCCCCTCGAGCCCCTATGACCCCGCCCAGCTCGAGCGCGGGCTCCGCGTGCTCTCCGAGGGGCTCGGGCTCCGGCCTCGGATGCGGCCCGACCTGGGGGCGCGGGCGCGCTACCTGGCGGGGGACGACGGGCGGCGGCTGGACGAATGGCGAGAGGCGGTCGCCGATCGAGAGGCGCGCGCGATCTTCTGCGCCCGGGGCGGCTACGGGGCGATGCGCATCCTCCCCGGGATCGACCCCGCCCCGCTCCTCGCCCGGCCCAAGGTGCTGGTGGGCTTCTCCGACGTGACCGCCCTCCACGCCCTCCTGAACCGCGCCGGTCTGGCGACGGTGCACGGGCCGGTGGTGACCCAGCTCGGCCGGGCTCCCGAGGCCGCGGTCGCGCACCTGGCGGCGCTGCTCTTCGGCGGCGCGCCCCGCCCCGGCGCCTGGGACGAGCCGGCGCCGGGCGCCGGCCTGGTGGGCACCGCCACCATCCGGGCGGGACGGATCCGGGGCCCCCTCCTGGGCGGCTCGCTGGCGGTCCTCGCCCACCTGGCGGGCACGCCGTTCCTGCCCTCGCTCGAGGGCGCCATCCTCCTCCTCGAGGACGTGGGCGAGGCCCCCTACCGGCTCGACCGCTACCTGACGCAGCTCCGGCTGGCGGGGGCGCTCGAGGGGGTGGCGGGGGTCGCGGTCGGCCAGCTCACGAGCTGCGACGACGCGGTGCTGCGCGGCGCCGAGGTGGTGCGGGAGCTGGTGGCGGAGCTGGGCGTCCCGGCGGTGGAGGGGATCCCCGCCGGGCACGAGGACGCCAACTATGCCGTGCCCCTCGGGGCGACCGCGACCCTGGTGGCGCCCGGGCCGGGCGACGAGGGGCGGCCGCGGCTGCTCTTCGAGGGCTGGACGGCGCGGCCGGGCGGGGCGCTGGCGTGACGCCGTCGATCCCGTCGCTGGCCGCGGCGCTGGAGCAGGCCCGGCGCGAGGGGGTGGCGCCGGCGCTCTCCGCGGTGGTCCTCCGCGAGGGCCGGTGCGTGCACGCGAGCTGCCACGGCGAGATCCCCGCCCCCGCCCCCCGGCCGCTCCGCCCGGACGACCTCTTCGACGTCGCCTCGCTCACCAAGGTGATGGCCACCGCCACGCTCGCGGCGCAGCTGGTGGGCGAGGGGCGGCTCGAGCTCGATCGCCCGGTGGCGGCGGCGCTCCCCGGCTTCGGCGGCGCCGGCAAGGAGGCGATCACCGCCCGGCACCTCCTCGCCCACGCCTCGGGGCTGGCCTGGTGGCGTCCCTACCACGCGCTGGCCCTCGCCGATCCGGTGGCCCGGGCCGCCTTCCTCCCCTCCGCCGCGCGGCCGGGACGGGAGGGCCTTCGCCCGGCGTTCCTCCGCGGCCGGGCGCTGGTGCGCGAGGCGGTCCTGGCCGAGCGGCCGGAGCGGCCCCCCGGGGAGCAGGCGGTCTACAGCGACCCCGGCTTCCTGGCGCTCGGGTTCCTGCTCGAGGCGTGCTCGGGCCAGCCCATCGCCCGGCTCGCCGAGGAGCGCGTCTTCCGGCCGCTCGGGCTCGGCGCGACCTTCTTCCTCGACGGCGCAGAGCCGGCGCAGGTGGAGGCCGCCGCCGCGGGACGCGCCTTCGCCCCCACCGAGCGGTGCGCGCTCCGGGGCGAGGTGAGCCAGGGGACGGTGCACGACGACACCTGCTGGGCGATGGGCGGAGCGGCCGGGCACGCGGGGGTGTTCTCCACCGCGCGCGAGGTGGCCTCCCTCGGCCAGGCCTGGCTGGACGCGATCCACGGGCGCCCCGCGATCGTGCCGGCGGAGGTGGCCCGGGCCTTCGCGGCCCGCGACGGCACCCCGGGGAGCACCCGGGCGCTGGGGTGGGACACGCCCTCGGCGGAGGGCTCGTCGCTGGGCGCTCGCCTGGGGAGGGCCGGGCGGGGCGCCATCGGGCACCTGGGCTTCACCGGGACCTCGCTCTGGGTGGACCTGGAGCGGGCGGTGGTGGTGGCCCTCCTCACCAACCGGGTCCACCCGACCCGCGAGAACGAGCGGATCCGGGCGTTCCGCCCGCGGTTCCACGACGCGGTGGCGGAGGCGCTCGGCGTGGGCTGAGCGTGGCGCGGCGGGGGCAGGAGCGAGCGTGAACGGGATCGAGTGGTCGAAGGTCGGGCGGATCCACCTCATCGGCGTGGCGGGGACGGGCATGGGCTCGTTCGCCGGCATGCTCAAGGCGGCCGGCTACGAGGTGACCGGGTCGGACGAGAACGTCTACCCGCCGATGTCCACCCAGCTCGGGCGCTGGGGGATCCCGGTGCTCACCCCCTACGCGGCCGCGAACCTCGACGCCGCCCGCCCCGACCTGGTGGTGGTGGGCAACGTGGTCCGGGCGGTGAACCCGGAGGCGGCCGCGATGCGCGAGCGGGGGCTGCCGCACGTCTCCTTCCCGGCCGCGCTGGGCGAGGTCTTCATCGGGCCGCGCCACGGGGTGGTCGTGGTGGGGACGCACGGGAAGACCACCACCTCGGCGATGATGGGCTTCCTCCTCCACCACGCCGGCCGCGACCCCTCCTTCCTGGTCGGCGGCGTGACGCGCGACTTCGAGTCGAACTTCCGGCTCGGCCGGGGGCCGCACTTCGTGGTCGAGGGCGACGAGTACGACACCGCCTACTTCGACAAGGGGCCCAAGTTCCTCCACTACCGGCCGCGGACCGCGATCTTCACCAGCTGCGAGCTGGACCACGCCGACATCTACCGGGACGAGGCCCACTACGAGAGCGCCTTCGAGCGCTTCGTCGACCTGCTCCCGCCGGACGGCTTCCTGGCGGCCTGCGCGAGCTACGACGCCGTCGGGCGCATCGCCGGGCGGGCCCGCTGCCGGGTCGAGACCTACGCGGTCGATCGCCCCGGGGCGGACTGGGAGGCGCGCGCCCTCCGGCTCGAGCGGGACGGGGCCCGCTTCACCCTGGTCCGGCGGGGCGCGGAGCTGGGCGCCGTCCACCTCCCGGTGGGCGGGGCGCACAACGTCGAGAACGCCCTCGGGGTGGCGGCGGCGGCGACGGCGCTCGGGCTGTCGCCCGGGGAGATCGCGGCCGGCCTGGCCGCCTTCCACGGGGTGAAGCGGCGCCAGGAGGTGCGGGGAAGCGCGGGCGGGGTGACGGTGGTGGACGACTTCGCCCACCACCCGCGCGCGGTCCGCAAGACCCTGGAGGCGATCCGGGGGAGCTTCCCCGGGGCGCGGCTCCTGGCGGCCTTCGAGCCCCGCTCGAACACCAGCCGCCGCAACCTCCACCAGCGCGAGTACGCCGACCCCGCCACCTGGGCCGGCGCCGCCGAGGTGCTCCTGCTCCGCCCCGCCCCGACCGATCGGGTGCCCGAGGCCGAGCGGCTCGACCTCGACGCCGTCGTCCGCGACCTCTCGGCCGCCGGGACCTCCGCCCGCGTCCTCGGGAGCGTGGACGAGCTGGTCGGGGCGATCACCCGCGCCGCCCGCCCCGGGGACGTGCTGGTGGCGATGTCGAACGGCGCCTTCGGCGGGATCTGGGGGAAGGCGCTGGAGGCGCTGGGGGCTCGGTCCGCGCCGGGCGCGTGAGGCGCGCCGGCTGCCGCGCGTCCCGGCGCCCCGGGACCGCACCACCCTCAGGGCAGCCGCGTCACCGAGACGTTGTCCAGGTAGACCGCGGCCGTGGACGACCCGACGAAGAACGCGACGCCCGCCTCCCGGTTGGTCGTCGGCATCGTGAAGTCGACCGTGAAGGTCGCGGGCGTGGTCGTCAGGGAGTGGGTGGGGAGCGGGAGCGTGTACGTGTACCAGGCGGATCCGTTCCCATCGAGGTCCCGCCCGTTCTCCCAGACCGTGGAGAGGATGGTGCGTGGCGCGCTCGCCCAGGCGTCGAAGGAGAGGCGGTAGCTGCTCCCCTGCTCGAGGTTGACGCCGCCGCCCACGTACTTCACCTGGAGGTCGTACGGGCTCGTGCCGGGCGCCGCGATGCTGGCCTGGAGCGCGCCGCTCACCACCGAGAGCGCGAGGCTGCCCCCGTTCATGGCGAAGCTGTCCCAGCCGGCCAGGCCGGCCCCGAAGTCGCCGTTCGAGACGGCCGGCGGCAGGCTGGGGCCGGCCCGGACGTCGAGGTGATACGGCACGCTCCAGGGTGAGCCCGGGTAGGGGCTGGCGCAGGTGACCGCGGCGTCGCGGCAGAGCCGCACCTGGAGGGCGCCGTCGTGCACGCCGACGGTGCTCGGCGTCACGTGCAGGGTGGCGACGTACTCGGTGGCGCTCGCCGCCGCGAGGTCCACGCTGGCGATGAGGGCCGGATCGTCGATCACCACGCCGACGTCGAGCGGCTCCGAGATCGTCCTCGTGGAGGTCGCCGTCACCAGGATGACCGGGGTCTCGCCCTGGTAGACGGTCATCTGGACCGGCGAGGGCGAGAAGGTCAGCCAGGAGCCGTCCGCGCCCGCGCTCGATCCGGAGCCACCGCAGCCGGCGAGCACGCCGGCGATCAGCAAGCCGAGCCTTCTCATCTGGTCCCCCCTTGCGCCGCGACTTGCCGGGCGCGTTCCGAGCCACTCTAGCGTCGGCCGGCTCAGGGGCGCTGATGAGGGTCAAGAGCGCGGGGGAGTGCGGCGTTTTCGCGGCGGGCGGGCAGTGCAGGCGGGCTGGCGCGCGGATCGACGTGCGGATGGTCTGGGCCCGCCACCCCGGCGTACGGACACCTCCCGGTCCGGGGCGGGGGTTCGAGGCGGCGCGAGGCTTGCGAGCGTTTCGGACGGACACGCCCGCAGTACGCCAGCCGGCCTGCACGGAGCGTGACGGCCGCACCACGGCCACCCTGGCTCCCCGGTGCGTCGGCTGGCAACTGCGGTGGCGGCGCCCGCGGCTGGCATGCGTGGACGTGCGCCGGCCCGAGCGCAAGGTCACGCCTGCCCGGCAACCCCGCTCAAGTCTCGCGCCGAGCGCCGCCGCGAAGCCCCCGCACCGGCCCAGCAGCGCGTTGCCGGGGCGGAGCCCCAGGGGCGGGCGTGAACCGCGCGGGAGCGAGCGGCGCATCCGCG
This sequence comes from Anaeromyxobacter sp., assembly GCA_035498135.1. Lineage (GTDB taxonomy): Bacteria > Myxococcota > Myxococcia > Myxococcales > Anaeromyxobacteraceae > Anaeromyxobacter. Next base: position 279 of record DATKAL010000335.1, on the reverse strand, counting down.
CCCCCGCCCACGACGTCGCATTCGTGCGGAGCCACGCTGTCGAGCGGCCAGCCGCGCCGAGGACACGGTCCGGCTCGCGGTGCCTACGGCGCGACGTCCAGCGTCACGACCATGGTCCGCCCGTCCTCGGCGCGCACCGTGAGCGCGAGTGACGCGGAGGAGGCCCCCGATGGCAGCGTCGGACGGACCAGCGCCTCGCCGGGCTGGGGAGGGTCGAGCACCCTCAGCCAGGGGCTGGAGACCCTCGTCTCCACGATCGGCGCGCTCGGGTCCACCTCG
>DATKAL010000334.1:0-10295 GCA_035498135.1 Anaeromyxobacter sp. | reverse complement strand
GATCGCGCCCTCCTTCAGGTTCTTCAGGGTCTCCTTCTTCAGCTCCTCGCGCTCCTTCTCGAGGAGGACCCGGCGCGACAGGACGATGTTGCCCCGCTTCTTGTTGAACTTGATGACCTTGAACTTGAACTTCTCGCCGATCAGCTTGTCGAGGTTCCGCACCGGGCGGATGTCGACCTGCGAGCCGGGGAGGAAGGCCTTGACGCCGATGTCCACCGAGAGGCCGCCCTTGACGCGGCCGACGATGATCCCCTCGACGAGCTCGTCGCGCTCGCACGCGGCCGAGATCTCGTCCCAGATGCGCATCTTGTCGGCCTTCTCCTTGGAGAGGACGACCATCCCGGTGTCGTTCTCCCGGGACTCGACGAGCACCTCGACCTTGTCGCCGACCTTGACGGCGGGCTCGCCACCCGGCGCGGCCACGAACTCGCCGATCGGCACCTGCCCCTCGGACTTGTAGCCGATGTCGATGACCGCGTAGTCCTTGGTCAGCTGGATGACGGTGCCGCTGACGACCTTGCCCTCCTCGACGGGACCGGCCTTCGCCTCGCTCGCGGCGAACAGGGTCGCGAAGTCCTCGGTCTCGACGTCGGGCGTACGGGGAGTCTGATTCTCCATTCGGTTAGGCCAACCTTTTTTCTGGGAAGCGCTGGCGTCCCCCGGCGGCCTCGCGGGAGGCCCGTCGACGGGACCGGGGCGTACGGTGGGATGCCGGCGTCGCCACTGCTGCCCCCTGGGTGAGGATCGCCGCTCGCGGCCCGGGGATCGAGGCGGCGAGCGCATGGTCCGGGTACGCCCCGGCCCACATCGGATTCGAGGGGCGCACGCTACACGCCCGTATTTCCACCGTCAAGGCGGGCCTTCGTCACGGGAGGGACCGCAGCCAGGCGGCCACCCCCTCGACCACCCAGTCCGGGGTCGAGGCGCCGGCCGAGAGGCCGATCCGCCGGCAGCCCTGGAACCACCCCGGCTGGAGCTCCGCCTCGGTCTCGACGTGCCAGGTGCGGGGCTGGATCTCCCGGCAGATCTCGGCCAGATGCCGGGTGTTGGCGCTGTTCTTGCCGCCCACCACCACCACCGCGTCGACCTCCTGGGCCAGGGCGCGGGCGTCGTCCTGGCGCTCCTCGGTGTCGTTGCAGATGGTGTTGACCGCCCGGACCTCCTTGTGCCGCAGGGCGAGCGCCCCCACCACCCGCTCGAAGTCGGCGCCGATGCAGGTGGTCTGGGCGATCACCGCCACCTTGTTGGCCTTGAGCTCGGGGATGGGCCCCCCGGGCTTCACCACCGTGCAGGGGGCGGAGGCGTAGGAGATCACCCCCCGGATCTCGGCGTGGTTGGCGTCCCCGACGATCACGATGTGGTAGCCCTCGGCGGAGAGCCGCTGGGCGATGGCCTGGGGGTACTTCACGTAGGGGCAGGTCCCGTCCACCACCTCGAGCCCCCGCCCCTCGGCCCGCTCCAGCTCGTCTCGCACCGCGCCGTGGGTCCGCACCACCACGGTGGTGCCGTCGGCCACCTCGCTCACCGCGTCCACCGTGCCCACGCCCTTCTCGCGGAAGCGGGCCACCGCCTGGGGGTTGTGGATGATGGGGCCGAGCGTGACCACCGGCCCGCCCGCCTGGTCGGCGACCTCCATCACCTTGTCGACCGTCCGGCGGACCCCCCAGCAGAAGCCCGCGGTCCTCGCGATCTTGACGTCCATGTCTCCTCGGCCGCCTCGTCGGCGCCCTCTTCGTAACGCACGGCGCCGCCCGGGGCCAGGGAAGGCGCCCCCGCCGCCCCGGTCAGGCCTTGTCGCCCACGAACCGGTCCCGCTCCTCCCGGAAGAGCAGGTTGAAGGTGGTGAGCGACCCGTAGCAGCGGGTCACGTACTGCTGCAGGTCCACCTTCTCCGCGTCGGTGAGCTTCTCGTTGGCGTTGATCTTCTGCTCCAGCACGCGGAGCCGATCCCGGATCATGACGATCTTGTGGAAGAGGGCGTCGAGCGGGAGCTCCCTGGCCTGGGTCGACGGATCCCCCGGTTTGAGGACCACCGAGCCGCCCTCCCACTTGGGGGCGAGCCGGACCGGGGTGGCCTCCTCCTCGCGCAGCGCCTCGCGGATCGCCTGGGCGAACTCCTCGCGGGTCATGTCGGTCAGCTCCTCTGGCAGCGGGGTGGAGGGGGCGGGCGCGTGGTGGACGACCACCGGGCCGGCGGCGCGGGTGACCGCCCGGCGGCGGGACGGCTCGCGCGGCGGCTCCGTCGGGATGGCGGCGCCGCGGGCCAGGTAGCGATCGCAGGTGGGCGCGGTCCCCGGGAAGTCCCCGGTCCGCACCTTGAGCATGCAGGGGCCGATGGGGCCGCGCTCGTCCTCGAGGATGGGGCGCCAGAGGCGGCAGCTCCCGCACTCCCGGGGCCCGTAGGCCGGCGCCCCGCCCTCGCTCACGGCCGTCCTCTCCGGGCGGCCGGCCGCCGCCGGGCCTCGCCGCCGCGGGCACGGGTGCGGAGCCGGAGCTGCACCTCGCGCGCCAGGGTGTCGACCACGGCGTCGAGCGGGGTGCCGCTCGTGTCCACCACCACCGCGTCGCCCGCAGGCTTGAGCGGGGCGATCGCCCGGGAGGAGTCGTCCCGGTCGCGTCGCAGCTGGTCGGCGAGGACGTCCTCGAAGGTGGAGGGGTCGCCCTTGGCCGCCAGCTCGGCGTGCCGGCGACGGGCCCGCTCCTCCGCGGTGGCGATGAGGAAGAACTTGGCGTCGGCGTCGGGGAAGACCACCGTCCCGATGTCCCGGCCCTCGAGGACCGCGCCGCGGTTCTCCGGGGCGAGGGCCAGCCGGCGCTGCAGCTCGAGCAGCCCCGCGCGCACCACCCCGCGGGCCGAGACCTTGCTCGCCCCGAGCGACATGGGCGGGGTGCGGATCTCGACGGAGACGTCCTCGTCGCCGAGGAGGACCTGCTGCCCGCCGCCGGCCACCGGGGCGAAGCGGATCGCCAGGCCGGGGAGGAGCGCCTCGAGCCGGCCGTCGTCGTCGAGGGGGATCCCGCCCCGCGTGGCGGCCAGGGCGACCGTCCGGTAGATCGCCCCGGTGTCGACCATCGCGAACCCGAGCCGGCCGGCGAGCCCGCGGGACGCGGTGGACTTCCCGGCGCCCGCCGGACCGTCGATGGCGACGATGAACGGGCGCGGGTGGGTCACTTCGCGAGCACCTTCCGGAGGGCGCCCAGGCACTTCTCGTTCTCGCGGCGCAGCCCGACGGTGATGCGCTGGGCGGTGGGGAAGCCGTAGCCGCCCATCGGCCGGACCACCACCCCCTCGCGCAGCAGGTCCTCGAAGAGCGCCTTCCCCGGCCGGCCGGGGAAGTCCGCCAGCACGAAGTTGGCCTGGGAGGGGACGACGGTGGCGCCGAGCGCCGCCAGCCCCTCGGCGAGGAACGGGCGCTCCTCCCGGACCAGGGCGCGGCTCCGGGCGAGGTGCTCCTCGTCGACCAGGGCGGCCGCCCCGGCCGCCTGCGCCACCAGGCTCACGTTGAAGGGGGCCCGCACCCGGTCCAGGTACTCGACCACCTCCGGGCGCGCCATGGCGTAGCCGAGCCGCAGGCCCGCCAGGCCGTAGATCTTGGAGAAGGTGCGGAGCACCACCAGGTTCGCGTACTTCTTCCGGAGGGCGAGCGAGTCCTGGAAGCCGGGCGCGTCCACGAACTCGACGTAGGCCTCATCGAGCACGACCAGCGTGTCCTTGGGGACCGCGTCGAGGAAGGGGACCAGCTCGCGCTCGGTGAACCAGGTGCCGGTGGGGTTGTCCGGGTTGGCGAGGAACACCACCTTGGTCTTCCGGGAGAGGAGCTTCTTCAGGGCCTCGAGGTCGTAGTGGAAGCGCGCCTTCATGGGCGCCTCCACCAGAGTCCGCCCGTGGGCGTTGGCCGCCAGCTTGTAGGCGATGAAGCTCTGGGCGCTGGTGAGCACCTCCTCGCCGTCGAGGACGAAGGTCCGGACCAGGAGCTCGATCAGCTCGTTCGACCCGTTTCCCACCGCCACCTCGGCGGGAGCGACCCCGAGCCTGGCGGCGAGGGCGTTCCGCAGCAGGTAGGCGGAGCCGTCCGGGTAGAGGTTGACCTTGGCGCAGGCCTCCCGCGCCGCCGCCACCGCCCGCGGCGAGGGCCCGAGGGCGTTCTCGTTCGAGGCGAGCTTGGCGACGTCGTGGACGCCGTACTCGCGCTCGACCTCCTCGATGGGCTTCCCGGGGACGTAGGGCGTGAGCGAGGCGACGTAGGGGGGAACGAGGGCCATGGGGTGACCGTTATACAACGTCCGGCCGGAGCGGACACCCGCCCCGGGCGCCCCTCGAGCTAGTCCTCGGAGGTGAAGACCCCCATCGCCCGGAACTTCCGGTAGCGATCGGCGACCAGCTGCTCCGGGGAGAGCCGGCGCAGGTCGGCGAGGTGCCGCCGGAGCGCGTCGCCCACGTTCCGCGCGGTGAGCGCCGGATCGCGGTGGGCGCCGCCCGGCGCCTCGGCGATCAGCTCGTCGGTGATCCCGAAACCGGCCAGGTCGCGGGCGGTGAGCCGGAGCGCGTCGGCCGACCTCTGGGCCTTGGTGGGATCGCGGTAGAGGATGGCGCTGCAGCTCTCGGGCGAGATCACCGAGTAGATCGAGTACTCGAGCATCAGCACCCGGTTGGCCACGCCCAGGGCGAGCGCCCCGCCGGAGCCCCCCTCCCCGATCACCACCGCGATCACCGGGACCTCGAGCGAGGCCATCACCTCGAGGTTCACCGCGATCGCCTCCGCCTGGCCCCGCTCCTCGGCGCCGATGCCGGGGTAGGCGCCGGGCGTGTCGATGAACGTGATGATGGGACGGCGGAAGCGGTTGGCGAGGTCGAACAGGCGGCGGGCCTTCCGGTAGCCCTCCGGGCGGGGCATCCCGAAGTTCCGGAGCATGTTCTCCTTGGTGCTCCGCCCCTTCTGGTGGCCCACCACGAGCACCGGCTCCCCGTCGAGGCGGGCGAAGCCGGAGACGATGGAGTGGTCGGCGGCGAAGCGCCGGTCGCCCTCCAGCTCGAAGAAATCGGTGAAGAGCTGCTTCAGGTAGTCGAGCGTGTACGGCCGCTGCGGGTGGCGCGCGAGCTGGACGGTCTGCCAGCGGTCGAGGTCGCTGAAGATCTCGGCCTGGAGCTTCCGGGCCTTCTTCTCGAGCTTCGAGATCTCCTCGGTGAAGTCGACGCGGGCGCCACCGGACAGCTCCTTGAGCTCGGCGATCTTGGACTCGAGGGCGAGGAGCGGGCGCTCGAACTCGAGGGCGAAGGCTGGCTTGGACACGGACGGGCTTATAGCACGGCCCGCGCGCCCCGCAGCCCGGCTCCGCGGGCGCCGCTATCGCCCCTCGACGCGCCGCGCCAACACCTCGGGGTCGTACGGGGGGGCGATCCACTCCACCCCGCGCTCGCGGCGGAGCCAGACGATCTGCCGGCGCGCGTAGCGCCGGTGGGCCACCTGCACCCGGCGGATCGCCTCCTCCGGGGAGAGCAGGCCGCGCAGGCACTCCACCGCCTCCGGATACCCGATGGGGAGCCGGGCGGGGAGCGCCGCGCCGAAGCGGGCCTCGAGGGCCCGCGCCTCGTCGAGGAGGCCGCCCTCGAACATGGCCCGGACGCGGGCGTCGATGCGGGCGTGGAGCTCGGCCCGCGGCGGGTCGAGGGCGAGGACGGTGGCGGCGTAGCGATCGGGCCGGAAGGCGTGCTCGGCGTGGAGCTCCGAGGGGCGGCGGCCGCCGGCGGCGATCTCCAGGGCGCGCACGATGCGGACCAGGTCGTTCTCGCGGATCCGCGCCGCGGCCGCCGGATCGATCGCCGCCAGCCGGGCGTGGAGCGCCGGGCGCCCGAGCCGGGTCGCCTCCGCCTCCAACGCCGCCCGGAGCGCAGGGTCGCGGCCCGGGGCGGCCACCACGCCGTGCAGGAGGGCGCGCAGGTAGAGGCCGGTGCCGCCCGCCACGATGGGGAGCCGTCCGCGCCCGGCGATGTCGGCGATGGCCCGGTCCGCCAGGGCCACGAAGCGGGCCGCGTCCATCCCCTCCCCCGGCTCGGCCACGTCGAGGAGGTGGTGGGGCGCGGCCGCCCGCTCCTCGGGGGTCGGCTTGGCGGTCCCCACGTCCAGCCCGCGGTAGACCTGCTGCGAGTCGGCGTTCACCACCTCGCCGCCCAGGCGGCGAGCCAGGGCCACCGCCAGGGCGGACTTGCCCGAGGCGGTGGGGCCCGCCACCACCAGGACGCGGAGGGCGCGCTCGCTCGTGGCCGTCTCCCCGGCGCGGGCCAGGCCCGGCGCGCTCAGCCGCGGACCCGGGTGGCCAGGTCGGCGAGGGCGACGGGCGTCTCCTCCCGGCTCCGGAGGTCCTTCAGCTTCGCCTGCCCGCTCTCGACCTCGGCGCCGCCCAGGACCACCGCCCAGCGCGCCCCGACCCGCTCCGCCTGCTTGAACTGCGCCTTGAGCTTCCCGCCTCGCGCGTCCAGCTCGCAGGCGATCCCCGCCCGGCGCAGCTCGGCCGCCCGCTGGAGCGCCTCGGCGGCCCCGGCCGCGTCCGCGCTCACCAGGAAGACGGCCGGCCGCCGCTCCGGGGGCGCGCGCCCGAGCTTCTCCAGGATGAGCGCGAGGCGTTCCTCGCCCAGGGCGAAGCCGATCCCGGGGGTGGGCGGGCCACCCAGGGTCTCGACCAGCCCGTCGTAGCGCCCCCCGCCCGCCACCGCCGACTGCGCCCCGAGGGCGTCGGAGGTGAACTCGTAGGCGGTCCGGACGTAGTAGTCGAGCCCACGCACCAGCCGCGGCTCGATCCGGTAGGCGACCCCCAGCGCGTCGAGCGCGCCCTTCACCTGGTCGAGGTGGGTGCGGCAGCCGTCGCAGAGCCGATCGAGGAGGCGAGGGGCGCCGTCGAGGACCGGCTGGCAGCTCTCCACCTTGCAGTCGAGGACCCGGAGCGGGTTCCGCTCGATCCGGTCGTTGCAGTCCGGGCAGAGCTGGGCCTTGCGGGCGGTCAGGTAGGCCTTGAGCTCCGCCAGGTAGGCTGGGCGGCAGGCCTGGTCGCCAACCGAGTTGAGCTTCAGCTCGGCGGTCACACCCAGCCGGCCGAGGTAGTCGGCGAGGAGCGCGATCTGCTCCGCGTCGATGCCCGGCTCCGCGATCCCGAAGGCCTCGCAGCCGATCTGGTGGAACTGGCGGTAGCGCCCCTTCTGCGGCCGCTCCCGGCGGAACATGGGCCCCAGGTAGAACCACTTCTGCGGCCCCTCGACGAACGCGCCGTGCTCGACGAAGGCCCGGACGGTGCCGGCCGTGCCCTCCGGCCGGAGGGCGAGCAGCTCCTCGCCCTTGTCCTCGAAGACGTACATCTCCTTGTTGACGATGTCGGTCGCCTCGCCCACGCCGCGGGCGAAGAGCTGGGCGTGCTCCACCGCGGGGGTCCGCACCTCGCGGTACCCGTAGAGCGCGAAGACCTCGCGCGCGACCTGCTCCATCTCCTGCCAGCGGGCGACCTCGCCCGGCAGGACGTCGTTCATCCCCTTCACGCCGGCGATCTTCATGGCCGGCGGGTTGTATCAGAGGTCGCGCTGGGGTGCACGGCAGCGGCGGCTACCCGCGCTCGCCGATCGCCTGGCCGACCCGGACCCGGGCGCCGGGGACGAGGGTCGGCCCGAGCCTCACCCGCCCGGGCTCGAAGATCAGGATCACGGTCGAGCCCATCTCGAAGGCGCCCAGCTCCTGCCCCTTCTCGACCCGGAGCGGGGTCTCGTAGTCCCGGCGCCGGCGGACCGCCCCGGCCGCGTTGGTGAAGGGGGCGGCCGGATCGTACGTGGCGCGCACCCGGCCCACCACGGTGGCCCCCACCGCCACCACCGCGCAGGCCCCGAGCGGCGTCTCCATCACCGTGACCAGCCGCTCGTTGACGGTGAAGAGCCCGGGCACGGTCCGCACCGAGGCGGGGTTGACCGGCCAGAGCTTGCCGGGGAGGTATCGCCAGCCGGTGACCGCGCCGCCGAGCGGGAAGTGGATCCGGTGGTAGTCGCGGGGGGACAGGTAGAGGGTGGCGTAGGCCCCGCCCTCGAGCCGGGCGGCGAGCGCGTCGTCGCCGAGGAGCGCGGCGGCGGAGTAGTCGATCCCCTTCGCCTGCACCAGCGCCCCCGCCGTGGCGCGCCCGGTCTCGGACACCACCGCGTCGACCGGGGAGACCACCACCTCGTCCCCCGGCGCGATGGGGCGCAGACCGGGCCGGAGCGGCCGGGCGAAGAACTCACCGAAGGTCCGGTAGGCCTCGAGGTCGGGGCTCTCGGCCAGATCCACCCCGTAGCGGCGGGCGAAGGCCCGCATGGCGGCGAGCCGGACCGCGGCCGGGGCCCGCCAGCGCGTCAGCGCGCCGGCCAGCCGGGAGAGGGTGTTCTTGGGCAGGAGCCGGAGGGCCTGGATGAAGAGCTCGTCGTTCATGGACGGAAAGGCCGGGCAGTCTAGCACCGGACCTGGCGAGGGCCCCGTCTTTCTCGGTGCGGCGGAGCGCCCGGGCGCTCAAGGTTCGCGTCAGCGAGGTGCGTCCCATGGAGCCGATCCGCGCCCCCCGGGAAAGCGCCCGCTCCTGCCGCGGCTGGGTGCAGGAGGCGGCGCTTCGCATGCTGATGAACAACCTCGACCCCGAGGTCGCCGAGCGACCCGAGGACCTGGTGGTCTACGGCGGGACGGGCAAGGCCGCACGCGACTGGGAGAGCTACCGGCGCATCGTGGCCGCCCTCCGCGCCCCGGGCGACGACGAGACCGGGCTCGAGGAGGCCTTCTCCTACCGCGGCTTCGTCCCCGCCTACCTGCGGCCCATGTTCTGCGAGGGGAAGGGGCCGTTCCGCTGGGTGGCGCTCTCCGGGGATCCGGCCGACATCGCCCGGACCGACCGGGCCCTGGCCGAGCTCCTCCCGGACAACGCCGGGCTCCGCCGCTGGCTCGAGCTGGCCGGCCGGCGACTGGTCAACGCGGCCAACGGCGCCTCCTGGGTGAGCTTCCACCACGGCGGCGGGGTGGGCATCGGCTGGTCGCTCCACGCCGGCCAGGTGATCGTCGCGGACGGGACGGCGGGGGCCGACCGGCGGCTGGAGCGGGTGCTCCGCTCCGACCCGGCCATGGGGGTGCTCCGCCGCGCCGACGCCGGCTATCCGGAGGCCGCGCGCGTCGCCCGGGAACGCGGTATCAAGCTCCCCTGACCGAGCGCCCACCCGTGCCCGCTCCCCGCTCCCTCCGGCCCCGCGCCGACCTGGTCCTCCGCAACGCCCTGGTCGCCACGTGCGACCGGGGCCCGGCCGACGCCGGCCTGATCCCGGGGGGCGCGGTCGCCGTCGAGGACCGACGGATCGCCTTCGTGGGGCCGGACCGCGAGCTGGAGGGGGCGGTGGAGCTGGAGGGCGCCCGGGTGCTCGACGCGGGGGGCGGCCTGGTCACCCCGGGCCTGGTGGACTCGCACACCCACCTCCTCTTCGCCGGCGAGCGGGCCGGGGAGTTCTCGCTCCGCTGCGCCGGGAGGAGCTACCTCCAGGTGGCCCTCTCCGGCGGCGGGATCGCCGTCACCACCCGGGCCACCGCGGCCGCCGGCGACGAGGCGCTCCTCCAGGCGGCCGCCGCCCGGGCCCGGCGGCTCCTCGCCCAGGGCGTCACCACCGTCGAGGTGAAGAGCGGCTACGGCCTCGAGCCCGAGGCGGAGCTGCGGTTGCTCCGGCTCCTCCAGCGGCTCGGGCAGGCCCTCTTCGCCCACCAGACGGTGGTCCCCACCCTGCTCCTCCACGCGGTCCCGCCCTCGCGCACCGGGGACCGGGAGGGCTTCGTACGGGAGGTCTGCGAGCAGCTCGTCCCGCAGGTGGCCCGGGAGCGGCTGGCGACGAGCTGCGACGTGTTCGTCGAGGCCGGGGCGTTCGGGCCCGAGGAGGCCCGCCGGATCCTGGAGGCGGCGAGGGCGAGCGGGCTCGCCACCCGGCTCCACGCCGATCAGCTCACCGCCGGGGGTGGGGCGCGGCTCGCCGCCGAGCTCGGCTGCGCGAGCGCCGACCACCTGGAGGAGATCGACGCGCTCGGCATCGAGGCGATGGCGCGGGCCGGGGTGGTGGCGGGGCTCCTCCCGCTCTCCACCCTCTTCCTCGGCTCGGACCGCTACGCCCCCGCCCGGCGGCTGCGCGAGGCCGGGGTCCCCATCGCCCTGGCCACCAACGTGAACCCGGGCAGCGCCATGAGCGAGAACGTCGGGCTCACCCTCTCCCTCGCCTGCCTGATGCTCCACCTCGCCCCGGCCGAGGCCCTGATCGCCCTCACCGC
>DATKAL010000333.1:0-4087 GCA_035498135.1 Anaeromyxobacter sp. | reverse complement strand
GCGGCGGACCAGCGGGCGGGTGAGGCGGTCGGGATCGTAGAGGAGGCCGGTCCCACCCGCGCCGCGCGGGCAGAGCATCCCGCGGGAGAGCGGGTGCTCGGGGTTGCCCACGATCTTGGTGACGCGCCCGTCCTTCACGTGCGCCTTCACCCCGCAGCCCCAGAAGCAGAGCTCGCAGAAGGTCGAGACCACCCGATCGCCGTCGGTGCCGGGGTCCTCGACCCGGTTCCGGTCGAGCCCCCACCAGCGGGTGGTGAGGCCGGAGCCGAGGGCCGCTGCGCCGAGCGTCGCGCCGCCGATCTGGACGAACTGCCTGCGGGTGAGGGACATGCGGGGTCCTCCGCCTCGGGTCACCGCGCCGTCCGCCCCGGGGAGCCCGGGGCGGACGGGCGGCCGCGCTGCCGCTAGAACTTGAAGGAGGCGCCCAGGTCGATCTGGTACTGGGACATCTCGGTCGAGTACGAGTCGATCATCTGGCCGGGCGGCGGGCCGCCGTTCGAGCCCGAGAGCTTGGTGTTGAGCGCGTACATCCCGGAGAGGCTCACCGCGATCTTGTCGTTGAAGGCGTAGCCCGCCCCCGCGGTGATGTGGCTCTCCGCCACCGCCGGGAAGACCAGGTTCTCGAAGGCACGGGCCGGATCGAGCGGCATCTTCCCGTAGTTGTAGCCGGCCCGGAGATCGAGCCCCTTCATCGGCGTGACCTGGGCGCCGACCTTGAACACCCACTGGTCGCTCCAGCCCATGTTGAAGGGCATCGTGGTGGGCTGGCTCTGGCTGTACTTGGGGAGGTTCGTCCCCATGGTGGAGGACCAGTTGATCCACTCCACGTCGGCGGCGACGAGCAGCATCTCCAGCGGGCGGACCGAGGCGCCCAGGGTGACCATCTGCGGCTGGTCGAAGGTGAGCTTGTCCTTCCCGCCCGTCACGTCGAACGAGAAGTCCTGGAACGAGCTCTTGGTCTCGTAGGCGAGGCCGAAGGAGAGGGCCTTGCTCGGCGTCACCTTGAGGCCGAGCGTCCCGCCGATGCCCCAGGAGGTGGCGGTGCTGTGCTTCACCTGCCCGCCCATCGCCGGCGGGAGGTTGCCGGCCACGTCGTACTCCATCTGCGCCATCATCACGTTGACGGTCGCGCCGACGGCGAGGAAGTCGTTCACCTTGTAGGCGACGCCGGGGGCGAAGCGGGCGTTGAGGTAGGAGGTGAGGGCGTTGCTCAGGTAGAGGTTGGTCGGGTAGTCGACGCCCATGCCGGAGACGGCGAAGATCCCCAGGCCGGCCGAGAGCTGCTCGGTGATGGGCCGGACGTAGGCGATGGCCGGGATGGGCGAGCCGCCCCGGGTCGAGTCGACGCTCTGTCCGTCGAGCGCGATCATCGAGGGCGGGTTGGGCGGCGGCGCGCCGGTGGGCGTCCCGTTGACGGTCTGGCTCACCGTCGGCTTGAAGAAGCCGATCGCCACGTCGAGCCGGTTGCCCAGGTCGGCGATGCCGGCCGGGTTGGAGACGAGCGAGCACGCGTCGAGCGTCGCGCCCACTCCCACGCCGCCCATCGAGTCCTGCACCGTGCCGAAGCCGATCATCCGCATGCCGTTGGTCGCGAGCGCCGGGCTCGCATACGCGACGGCGACCGCCGCGAGAACTGCCGAGAGCTTCTTCATGATGGACCCCTCCCAAGGGTCATCTGGGTTTGTGTCGAGCCGCCACCTCGAGACCTCCCCGTGCGCAATGCGGCTGGCGTGCCTCGTGCTAGAGCCCTCGAAAATCGGCTGGTTGAGCCCGCGGCGAGAGGGGAGGCGCCACGCGATGTCTCAAAGCGACGAAACACCGCGTTCCAGGGTGGAACTCGACGTGTCAGCATCCTGCGTCAACATGTCCCAGACCGAAGCCGACCCGGCCCTCGCCTCCGATCCGCGCGCGGTCGCTTTTGCCGCAGTCAACGTGGCCTTCGGCTCGCTCGGCCGGGTGTGCATGGCGCTCGACGGGAGCTTCCGGGTGCGCCACGTCTCCGCCCGGCTCGACACGCTCCTCGGCCCGGGCGCGGCCTCCCGGTTCCAGGGCCAGTCGATCGAGGCCCTCCTCGGCGCCGAGCTCTTCGGCGCCGAGGGCCCCCTCCGCCAGGCCCTCCTCGCCGGCGAGAAGCGCGAGGGCTGGCGGGCGCTCCTCACCGACGGGACCGGCGCGTCCCGGCTGCTCTCGGTGACGGTCGCCCCCCTGCAGCACGATCCGCTGGGCGTGTGCGATCCCGACGCGACCTACCTCCTCGTCCTCCGGCCTGCCGAGGAGGAGGCCGCCTCCGCCTCCGGGCCGGTGGCGGCCGATGGGCTCATCTGCCGCTCGCCGGCCATGGGCCGGGTGCTGCGGCTGGTGGAGAGCCTGCAGCACAGCGAGGCCACCGTCCTCATCACCGGGGAGAGCGGGACGGGCAAGGAGGTGATGGCGCGGACCATCCACCACCACTCCCCCCGGCGGAGCGGGCCGTTCGTGGCGGTCAACGCGGCCGCCCTCCCCGGCGACCTCCTGGAGAGCGAGCTCTTCGGCCACGTCCGCGGGGCCTTCACCGGCGCGACCCGGGACCGGGCCGGCCGCTTCGCCGCCGCGGAGCGCGGGACCCTCTTCCTCGACGAGGTGGGAGACGTCCCGCTCCACCTCCAGGTGAAGCTCCTCCGGGTGCTGCAGGAACGGACCTACGAGCGCGTGGGCGAGAGCCAGACGCGCCACACCGACGCCCGGATCGTCGCCGCCACCAACCGCGACCTCCGCCGCGCGGTGGCCGCCGGGACCTTCCGCGAGGACCTCTACTACCGGCTGCGGGTCTTCCCCATCGAGCTGCCGCCCCTCCGCGAGCGGCGGGAGGACATCGAGCCGGTGGCCCGGCTCCTCCTCGCCCGGGTGGGCGCCCGCGTCGGCCGCGCCCTCCGCTTCTCCCCCGACGCGCTCCGCACCCTCCTCTCCTACGCCTGGCCCGGGAACGTCCGCGAGCTCGAGAACGCCCTGGAGTTCGCGGCCACGGTCTCGCGCGGCCAGACGCTCCAGCCCGAGGACCTGCCGCCGGAGGTGATCGCCGCCGCGGGGCCCCAGCCCTCGCGCGAGGGCGCCGACGGCGACGGCGGGGAGCGGTCGGTGATCGAGTCGGCGCTCGAGGCCCACCGCTGGTCTCGGGGCGAGACGGCCCGGGCCCTCGGGCTCTCGCGCAGCACGCTCTGGCGCAGGATGCGGGCCCTCGGCCTGGGCTAGCGCCCTCCCCCCGGCCCGGTCGGGGCCGGGGGTGCGCGGGGCGATCGGGGACGCTACGCTTCCGAAGGAGGTCCTCGGATGGCGTGCCGCGCCGCGATCGCCGCGCTGGCGGCGTCCCTCGCCGGCGCGGCCGGTTGCGCCGCCGGCGAGAGGATCGTGTACAGCCCGGATGAGCTGCGGGCGACGATCGCCCGGCGCGCCCCGGCCGTTCCCCCGGACGAGCGGATCGTCCCTTACGAGATCTCCGAGGCGCACGCCGCCCAGGCGCGCGAGCTGGTCACCGGGGCGACCACCGACGCGGACAAGGTGCGCATGCTGGTGGCCGCCATGTTCGATCCGGACGTGTTCGGCCTGCATTACGCCGACGGCGCCGTGGGCACGGCCGAAGAGACGCTCGCCTCCCGGAGGGGCGACTGCCTGGCGCTCGCCTCGGTCTTCGTGGGGCTGGCCCGGGCGGTCGGGGTCCCCGCCCAGTTCCTCGACGCCTCCGTCCGCATCCACGAGACCCTGTACCTGGACGACGAGACCAGCGTCCACTTCGGGCACGTCACCGCCATGGTCGACACCGGCGTGGGCAAGGTTGGGCTGGACTTCGCCCAGCTCGGGACGATCGTGTGGTGGCGCGTCATCGACGACCCCGAGGCGCTCGCCCACTTCTACAACAACCGCGGCTACGCGCTCCTCCAGGGGGCGCGGAGCGAGGGGGCGGCGGTCGACTGGGTCGGGGCGGCGCGACAGTTCGAGCTCGCGGTGGCGGTGAAGCCCGGCTTCGCCCGCGGCTGGAACAACCTGGGGATCGCCGCCGCCCACCTGGGCCGGCCGGACGAGGCGAGCGCCGACTACCGCCGGGCCATCGAGA
>DATKAL010000332.1:0-8917 GCA_035498135.1 Anaeromyxobacter sp. | reverse complement strand
AGGCGGTCTACCTGGACAAGGGCTACGTGGAGGTGAAGGTCGGGAAGCCCGCCATCTCGCTCTCCCCCGACCGGCGCTGGCTCTACGTCACCATCCCGGTGGAGGAGGGCGAGCAGTACACCATCGGCAAGATCGGCTTCGCCGGCGACCTGATGAACAAGGAGCCGGAGCTGCGGAGCCTCCTCCAGACCCGCTCCGGCGAGCTCTTCTCCCGCACCAAGGTGGGGGCCGACCTCTTCGCCATCGGGGACGTGTTCAAGGACCTGGGCTACGCCTACGCCAACGTCAGCCCCAACACCCACACCGACCCCGCCCGGCGGATCGTCGACCTCGAGTTCGAGGTGCAGCCCGGCCCCCGGGTGAAGTTCGAGCGGATCGAGATCGTGGGGAACGACAAGACCCGCGACAAGGTGATCCGCCGCGAGCTCCGCATCTACGAGGGCGAGCTCTACAGCGGCACCGGGGTGAAGGTCTCCAAGCAGCGCGTGACCGCGCTCGGGTTCTTCGAGACCGTGGAGATCACCACCAAGAAGGGGAGCGCCGAGGACAAGATCGTCGCCACGGTGGAGGTGAAGGAGAAGGCCACCGGCACCTTCCAGGTCGGGGCGGGCTTCTCCTCCTACGAGAACTTCATCCTCACCGGGCAGATCTCGCAGAACAACTTCTTCGGCTGGGGCCAGACCCTCTCGTTGCAGGTCCAGTGGTCCTCGGTCCGCCAGCTCGGCCAGATCCAGTTCGTCGAGCCGTACTTCCTGGACACGCGCTGGACCTTCGCCTTCGACCTCTACGCGACCGAGGGCTACTACACCACGTTCACCCGGCGGGCGATCGGCGGGTCCCTCACCTGGGGCTACGAGCTGTCCGGGCTGGCGCGCTGGTGGGCCTTCGCCCAGCACCTGGAGGACTACCGCCTCTTCGCCACCTACACGAACGAGCGGGTGAACGCGAGCGCGGCCACCACGGTGATCTACCCGAACCAGTTCAAGTCCGGGACCACCAGCTCGCTCCGCCTCTCCCTCCAGGCGGACAAGCGCGACAACCGCCTCTTCCCGACCCGGGGCTACTACCTCTCGGCGAGCGTGGACCTGGCGCCCCCCTTCCTCGCCCCGTCGAGCATCTTCGGGAACGAGGTGAACCTCTTCACCAAGTGGACGGTGGACGGGCGCTTCTACCACCCCATCCTCTTCGGGGTGATCTTCCGCTCCCGCCTGAGCTTCGGCTACATCGCCAACTGGGATCCGGCCAAGCCCATCCCCATCTCCGAGCTCTACTACGTGGGCGGGATCCAGACGATCCGCGGCTACCGCTTCCTCAGCATCTCCCCCACCGTGCAGGTGGCGAACGCCCTCGTCCCCGGCGCCACCCTGGTGCCGCTCGCCATCGGCGGCGACAAGCAGGTGGTGATCAACCTCGAGCTCGAGTTCCCCATCGCCGAGAAGGTGGGGGTGCGCGGACTGCTCTTCGCCGACGCCGGCAACTCCTTCCGCGGCTCGCTGCACGACTCGACCGTGCCCCTCTCCCTTTACAAGTCGGTCGGTTTCGGGTTCCGCTGGTTCAGCCCCATGGGCCCCCTCCGCTTCGAGTGGGGCATCCCCCTCAACCGGCGCAGGAACGAGTCCGGCACCGGCTACCTCGACAACCCCGTCGACTTCCAGTTCACCATCGGCAGCTTCTTCTGATCCCCCGAAGGAACCCGCGACATGAAGACCGCCCTCCGCATCGCCCCCGTGGCCCTCGCCCTCGCCCTCTCCCCCGTCGCCCGGGCCGACACCAAGCTCGGCTACGTCGACCTCCAGCGCGCCCTGCGCGAGGTGGACGAGGGGCGGGTCGCCACCCAGACGCTCCAGAAGGACAAGGACGAGAAGCAGCACCAGCTCGACGCCAAGAAGGACGAGTTCGAGAAGCTCAAGAACGACTTCGAGCGGCAGGCCACGGTGATGAGCGAGCAGGCCAAGAAGGACAAGGCCGGCGAGCTCGACCGCAAGGCGGGCGAGCTCCAGCAGCTCTTCATGGCCCTGCAGAAGAGCATCGCCGAGGGGGAGGAGAAGGCGATGCGCGGCATCATCGACCGGATGCAGGGGATCGCCAAGGAGATCGCCGAGGCGGACGGCTTCACCATGGTGCTGGAGAAGAACAGCTCCGGGATCTTCTACGCCCCGCCCTCCCTCGACCTGACCAACGAGCTGGTCCGGAAGTACAATGCCCGCTACCCGGTGGGCGGCGGCGCGGCTCCCGCGAAGAAGGCGGAGGCCCCCAAGGCCGCCGCCCCCGTCAAGAAGTAGGCGCGTCGTGACCTACACGCTCGCGGAGCTCGCCGCGCGGGTCGGCGGCGAGGTGGCCGGCGACGGCGGGCTCGTCGTCGAGGGGATCGCTCCCCTGGAGGAGGCGGGCCCCGGCCAGCTCTCCTTCTTCTCCAACCGGAAGTACCGGGCCGCCTTCGAGGCCTCGCGCGCCGGGGCGGTGGTGGTGGAGCCGGAGGAGCAGGTGCCGGCCGGGCGGACGGTGCTCCGGGCCCGGAACGCCTACCTGGCCTTCGCCAAGATCTCCACCCTCTTCCACCCGCCCCGCGAGCCGCTGCCCGAGGTGGCGGTGGGCGCCGTCCTCCACCCCACCGCCCGCGTCCACCCGAGCGCCCAGGTGATGCCCCTCGCCAGCGTGGCGGCGGGGGCCGAGGTGGGGGCCCGCACCATCCTCTTCCCCGGGGTGCAGGTGGGGGAGGGGGTGCGGATCGGGCAGGACTGCCTCCTCTACCAGAACGTGGTGGTGCGGGAGCGCTGCGTGATCGGCGACCGGGTGATTCTCCAGCCCGGCTGCGTGATCGGCTCCGACGGCTTCGGCTTCGCCTTCGACCCCGAGGGCGAGGGCCAGGGGCCGCGCCACTACAAGGTCCCCCAGATCGGGAACGTGGTGATCGAGGACGACGTGGAGCTGGGCGCCAACACCTGCGTCGACCGCGCCACCCTCGGCACCACCCGCGTCGGCCGGGGCGCCAAGATCGACAACCTGGTCCAGATCGCCCACAACGTCGAGGTCGGCCCGCTCTGCCTCCTGATCGCGCAGGTGGGCGTGGCCGGCTCGACCAAGCTGGGCATGGGGGTGGTCGCGGCCGGGCAGGTCGGGATCGTCGGCCACCTGGAGATCGGGGCGGGGGTGAAGATCGCCGCCCAGGCCGGCGTGACCCACGACGTCGAGGCGGGCGCGACCATCGGCGGCTCGCCCGCCCGCCCCCACTCCCTCTGGGTGAAGAACATGGCCTCGCTCGACCACCTCGCCGAGATGCGCAAGGAGCTGCGCCGGCTCGAGCGGGCGGTGGAGCGGCTCGAGCAGGGGAGCGGGGAGGAACCATGAGCAACGAGTCCAGCGCCAAGCCGGTCCTCGACATCCAGGGGATCCAGAAGCTCCTCCCGCACCGGCCCCCGTTCCTGCTGGTGGACCGGGTGGTCTCCTGCGTGCCCGACCAGAAGCTGGTGGCCTGGAAGGGCGTCACCATGAACGAGCCCTTCTTCCAGGGCCACTTCCCGGGCGCTCCGGTGATGCCGGGGGTCCTGATCCTCGAGGCGCTCGCCCAGGCGGCCGCGCTCCTGGCGGTGCTGTCGCTGCCCGCCGGCGAGGTGGAGGAGAAGCTCACCTACCTCATGGCCATCGACGGGGCCCGCTTCCGCAAGCCGGTGGTGCCCGGCGACCGGCTGGAGCTCGAGGTCGAGGTGACCAAGCACAAGGGGGCGGTCTGGAAGCAGAAGGGCACCGCCCGGGTCGATGGCCAGGTCGTGGCCGAGGCCGAGTTCATGGCGATGCTCGCCGACCGCGAGCAGTGAGAGAGGAGCGGGCGCGAGATGGCGATCCACCCCACCGCGATCCTGGAGAGCGGCGCCCAGGTCGACCCGAGCTGCGAGATCGGCCCCTACGCCGTGGTCGGCCCGCACGTGGTGATGGGCCCGGGCAACACCCTCGGCGCGCACGCCGTGGTGACCGGCCGGACCACCCTCGGCGCCGGCAACCGGGTCTTCCCCCACGCCGTGATCGGCGAGATCCCCCAGGACCTCAAGTACCGGGGGGAGCCCACCACCCTGGTGATCGGCGACCGGAACAGCTTCCGGGAGTTCTCCACCATCCACCCCGGCACCGCGGGGGGCGGGGGCGTGACCCGGATCGGCTCGGGCTGCCTCTTCATGGCCAACAGCCACGTCGGCCACGACAGCCAGGTGGGCGACGGGGCGATCGTCGCCAACTCGGTGGCCATCGCCGGCCACGTGCTGATCGAGGACCACGTCCACTTCGGCGGCCTCTCCGCCGCCCACCAGTTCTGCCGGATCGGGCGGCTCGCCTTCGTGGGCGGCATGACCGGGATCGCCATGGACGTGGCGCCCTACTGCACGGTGGCCGGGAGCCGGGCGGAGCTGGCCGGCCTCAACACCATCGGCATGCAGCGGTCGGGCATGACCGAGGAGCAGGTGAACCGGGTGAAGCAGGCCTACAAGATCGTCTTCCGCTCCAACCTGGGGCTCTCCGAGGCGATCGCCCAGCTCGAGGCGGAGCTCCCCGGCCACCCCGAGATCGACCACCTGGTTCGCTTCCTCAAGGGCTCCCAGCGCGGCATCACCCGCTAGCGGATGGACACCATCGGGCTCATCGCCGGCGGGGGCCGCTTCCCGCTCCTCTTCGCCGAGAGCGCCCGGCGCGCCGGGCACCGGGTGGTCGCGGTCGCCCACCGGAACGAGACCGACCCGGCCCTGGCCGAGCGCGTCGACGCCATCACCTGGATCAAGCTCGGCCAGATCGGCCACCTGCGCGACGCCCTCCGGGAGGGCGGCGCCACCCGGACCGTGATGCTCGGTGCCATCACCAAGAAGCGGTTCTTCGCCGACGCGATGCTGGACGCGACCGGGCTCAAGGTCCTCGCCCGGGTCGCGATCCGCTCCGACGACAACCTGCTCCGGGCGATGGCCACCTTCCTCGAGGAGGAGGGGATGCCCATCACCGACCCCACCCCCTACCTGGCGGACCGGCTCGCCCCCGAGGGCGTGCTGGGGAAGCACCGGCCGAGCGACGAGGAGCTGGCCGACGCCCGCTACGGGATGGAGCTGGCGCGAGGGATCGGGCGGCTCGACCTCGGCCAGACGGTGGTCGTGAAGGACCGGGTGGCCCTGGCGGTGGAGGCGCTCGAGGGGACGGACGCCTGCATCCGGCGCGGGGGTGAGCTCGCCAAGGCGGGCGGGTTCACGGTGGTGAAGGCGGTGAAGCCGGGCCAGGATCGCCGCTTCGACCTGCCCGCCGTCGGCCCCGACACCGTCGACTCGCTCCGGGAGGCCGGGGGGCGGCTCCTCGCGGTGGAGGCGGGCGCCACCCTGGTGATGGACCTCGACCGGATGGTCGAGAAGGCCGACAAGGCGAAGATCGTCCTCCTCGGGGTCCGCTGATGCCCTGGGCGGCGGACGGGCCGGGCGGCGCCGTGCTCGAGCTCCTCGTCCAGCCGCGCGCCTCGCGCACCCGGGTGGTGGGGGAGCACGACGGCCGGCTCAAGCTCCAGCTCGCCGCCCCACCGGTGGACGGCGAGGCCAACGCCGCCCTGGTCGAGTTCCTCGCCGCCGCCCTCTCCCTGCGGAAGGCCGACGTCGCGATCGTCCGGGGGGAGACCGGGCGCCGGAAGACGGTGCGGGTGGCCGGCCGGACCGCCGCCCAGGTCGCCGCCGCCCTCGACCTGGTCTAAGATGCGACCCCCCATGACCCACCGATTCCTCGCCGCCTGCCGCCGAGAGCCCGTGGACCGCGTGCCCGTCTGGATGATGCGCCAGGCCGGCCGGTACCAGCCGTCCTACCGCGCCGTCCGGGAGAAGGTCGGCTTCCTCGAGCTCTGCCGGTCCCCCGAGCTCATCGCCCAGGTGACGGTCGCCCCCATCGACGAGCTCGGGTTCGACGCCGCCATCCTCTTCTCCGACATCCTCGTCCACCTGCCGGCGATGGGGCTCGACCTCTCCTTCGAGAAGGGCGAGAAGGGCAAGGGCGACGGCGGCCCCCGGATCGGCAACCCGGTGCGGACCCGGGCCGACGTCGAGGCCCTGCGGATCCCGGAGCCGGCCCGCGACCTCGGCTACGTCCTCGAGGGCGTGCGGGCCATCCGGCGGGCGCTCGCCGGCCGGGTCCCGCTGATCGGTTTCGTGGGCGGTCCCTTCACGGTGGCGAGCTACGTGGTGGAGGGCGGCAGCCAGGGCTTCACCCGCCTCAAGACCCTGCTCTGGAACGATCCCCCGGCGGCGCACGCGCTCTTCGAGAAGCTCACCCAGGCCGCGATCGCCCAGATCACCGCCCAGATCGAGGCGGGGGCGGAGGCGGCCCAGATCTTCGAGAGCTGGCTCGGGGAGCTGGCCCGCGAGGACCTGGAGGAGTTCTCCTTCCCCTACCTCGTGCGGCTCGCGGAGGCGGTCCGGAAGAAGGGCGTGCCCGCGATCTTCTTCTCCACCGGGACCACCAGCCACCTGGAGCGGCTCGCCACCCTGGGCTACGACGTGGTCTCGGTCGACTGGCGCATCCCCATCGCCGACGCCCGCGCCCGGGCGCCGGGCGTGGCCATCCAGGGGAACTACGACTCGACCCTGCTCCTCGGCCCGCGCGACAACGCGGTGGCCCGGGCGCGGGCCATGCTCCGGGCGGCCGGGCCGGCGCCCGGTTACATCTTCAACCTGGGCCACGGCATCCAGGTGGGCACCCCGCCCGAGAACGTGAAGGCCGTGGTGGACGCCGTGCACGCCTTCGGCGGCGGCAAGTGAGGCGATTCCCGTGATCCAGATCCCGTCCTGGGAGCTCATCAAGAAGTACGACCGGCCCGGACCGCGCTACACCAGCTACCCGACCGCGCCCGAGTGGACCGAGGCCTTCGGCCCGCCCCAGTACGCGCAGCACCTGGAGCGCGCCGACGGGGACACGGGGCCGCTCTCGATCTACGTGCACCTCCCCTTCTGCCGGGAGATGTGCCGGTTCTGCGGCTGCAACGTGATCGCCACCCACGACCGCTCCCGGGCCGACGCCTACCTGGACGTGCTGGAGAAGGAGGTGGCGCTGGTGGCCGGCCGGCTGCCGCGCCGACGGACCGTCTCCCAGCTCCACTGGGGCGGCGGGACCCCCACCTTCCTCGACGAGAAGCAGCTCGAGCGCTGCCACGCCATCCTCGCCCGCCACTTCACCTTCGCCAAGGACGCGGAGAAGGCGATCGAGATCGACCCGGCCATCACCACCAGGAGCCAGATCGAGACCCTGGCCCGGCTCGGCTTCAACCGGATCTCCATGGGCGTGCAGGACTTCGACGCCAAGGTGCAGGAGGTGGTGGGCCGGATCCAGGGAGAGAAGGAGACCGCCGACCTGGTCCAGGCCGCCCGGGACAACGGCTTCCGGGGCGTGAACCTCGACCTCATCTACGGGCTCCCCTACCAGTCCCCCGACACCTGGAAGCAGACCCTGGAGCGGATCCTGCACATCCACCCGGACCGGATGGCGGTCTTCGGGTTCGCCTACGTCCCCTGGTCGAAGCCCCACCAGCGGCTCCTCCCCCAGGAGGCGCTCCCCAAGACCGAGCAGCGGGTGGAGCTGTTCCTCGGCGCGGTGGAGGCCTTCACCCGGGCCGGCTACCGGCTCATCGGCCTCGATCACTTCGCCCTCGAGTCGGACGAGCTGGCGGTGGCGCAGTCGGGCGGCTACCTGTACCGGAACTTCCAGGGCTACACCGTCCGCCCCGCCGACGACACGGTCGCCTTCGGGATGACCTCGATCTCGGACATCGGCGGCGCCTACGCCCAGAACGCCCACAAGCTCAAGGACTGGGCGGAGAAGGTGGAGGCCGGCACGGTGCCGGTGGAGCGGGGCGCCTCGATGACGCCCGACGACGTGCTCCGGCGGTTCACCATCAACCGGGTGATGTGCCTGCTCCGGCTCGACCTCCGCGAGATCGCGAAGCGCTTCGGGCCCGAGGCCCGGACGGCGATCGAGGGCGACCTCCGGGCCGGGGTGGAGGAGCTGAAGGCGGACGGCCTCGTCACCTTCGACGGCGACGTGCTCCAGGTGACCCCGCTCGGGCAGCTGCTGGTGCGGAACGTGGCGATGCTCTTCGACGCCTACCTCAAGAAGGCCGGCGGCAAGAAGCAGTTCTCCCGGACGGTCTAGCGCGCCCATGGGCCACACCGCCGTCTTCCTCATGAACCTGGGCGGCCCGCGCAGCCTGGCCGAGGTCGAGCCCTACCTCTACGAGCTGTTCGCCGACCCGCTCCTCATCGACGCGCCGTTCGGTCCCTTCCGGCCGCTCATCGCCAGGCTGATCTCCCGGGCCCGCGCCCCCTCCTCGGCGGAGAAGTACGCCCTCATCGGCGGCCGCTCGCCGCTGGTGGAGGGGACCGAGGCCCAGGCCCGGGCCCTCGCCGCCGCCCTCGGCCCGGGCTACTCCTGCCACCTCGCCATGCGCTGCGGCCACCCCAACACCGAGGCCGGGGTCAAGGAGGCCCTCGCCGCGGGGGCCACCCGCGCGGTGGCGCTCCCCCTCTACCCGCAGTACGCCAACGCCACCACCCGGAGCTCGCTCCTCGAGCTCCGCCGGCGGTGGCCCGGGGAGCTGCCGCTGGCGGAGATCTGCACCTGGCACGACCACCCCGGCTACCTCGACGCGTCGGCAGCGGCGCTGCGCGAGACCCTGGCCGCGCTCCCCGCCGAGCAGCAGGGGAAGCTGCTCCTGGTCTTCAGCGCCCATGGGCTCCCGCTCAGCCAGGTGCGCAAGGGCGATCCCTACCCCGGCTACGTCGAGATCTCGGCCCGCGAGACCGCGCAGCGCGCCGGGGTCCCCGCCTGGCAGGTCACCTACCAGAGCCGGGTCGGACCGGCCCGCTGGCTGGGCCCGGACACCGTGAGGTTCCTGGCGGAGCACGCCCGCGGGCGGGCG
>DATKAL010000331.1:0-5876 GCA_035498135.1 Anaeromyxobacter sp. | reverse complement strand
GCCCGGGCGGCCAGGCCGGCCTTCTCCGACGCGAGCTCCTCGGCACGCCGGGCCTGCTCCCGCTCCGCCTGCCCCGCGGCGCGCAGCGCCTCGCCCGCGGCGGCGAGCTCGCGCTGGAGCGCCTCCTCACGGCCGGCCTGGGCCGCGGTGAGCTCGTCGAGCCGGGCCTGGAGCGCCTCCCCCGCCTCGGTCCGCCGCGCCGCCTCGGCCGCCAGCTCCTCCCCCCGGGCGCGCTCCGCCTCGAGGGCGGCGCGCCCTCCGCGCTCCCGCTCCTCCGCCCCCGCCCGGGCGGCCTGCTCCGCCGAGAGCTCGGCCAGGAGCCGCACCCGCTCCGCCTGCTCCGCCTCGCCCCGGGCGAGGGCCTCCTGCGCCGCCTCCCGCAGCCGGCCGAGCTCCGCCTCCCGCGCCGCCGCCTCGGCGGCGAGCCCGTCGCGCTGGCGGACGGCCTCGTCGCGGTCGGCGGCCGCGCGAGCGAGTCGCTCCTCCAGCTCCGCGGCCCGCTCCCGCTCCTGCCCGGCCTCGGCGCCGCGGGCGGCCGCCTCCGCCTGCGCCTCCCCCAGGGCGGCGGCGAGCCGCTCGCCCTCGCCCCGAACCTCCGCCAGGAGCGCCTCCTTCTCGGCCTGGCGGGCGCCCCGCGCGGCGGCCTCCCGCTCCAGCTCCCGCGAGAGCGCCTCGGCGTCCGCCCGGGCCCTCGCCAGCTCCTCCTCCAGGGCCGCCGCCCGCGCGCCGCGCTCGTCCCGGGCCGCCTCGGCGGCGGCCGACCGCTCCTCCAGGCGCCGCAGCGCCACGCGGAGCTCCTCGCGCTCGGCCTCCGCGCCGGCCGACGCCGCCCGGTGGTCCGCCAGCGCCGCCTCGGCCGCCTCGGCCCGGGCGGCGGACGCGTCCCGCGCCTCCTCCGCCGAGCGCCGCAGGGCGGCCTCGGCCTCCGCCCTGCTATGGGCCTCGCGCCGTGCCTCCTCCGTCGCGGCGGCCAGGGCGGCCCGCTCCTCGGCGTGCTCGGCGCGGAGCCCCTCCAGCTCGACCCGGGCCTCCTCCTCGTTCGCCGCCAGCTCCCGTGCCAGCTCCTCCAGCTCTCCCTCCAGGGAGCGGATCTGCTGGAGGTGGTCCTGCACCTCGCGGGCGAGATCCTCCTCGCGAGCCCGGGCTCCCTCCCGCAGGCGCTCGTGCTCCGCGCCGAGCTGCGCCAGCCGCTGCTCGCGCTCGCGGATCGCCGCCTCCCGCTCCTCGATCCGCGCCCCGAGGGCGGCGGCGCTCTCGCGGGAGGCGGCCAGGGTCCGATCCCGCTCCCCCTCCACCTCGGCCAGCGCCGCCTCGAACCGGGCCTGGGCGTCCCGCGCCTCGCGGTCCAGCCGGACCACCTCCGCCTGGGCCGCGTCGAGCGCCACCTTGCGGCCGGCGAGGTCGTCTTCCCGGCCGCGCAGGGCCCGCTCCAGCTCGTGGATCCGCCGCTCGCTCGCGGCCACCACCTCGATCAGCTCCTTCTCCTGCCCGAACTTCTCGAGGAGGAGGCCGTCCACCGAGGCGCCGTACTCGCGCTCCTTCTCGACCACCAGGTCGCGGGCGGCGGCGAGCCGCCCGAGCAGGTCCTCCACCCGGATCTTGAGCCCCTGGACCTCCACGTCCTTCTGGTGGATCCGCTCGTCGACCGAGGCGAGCTCGCGCTCCCGGACCTCCCAGATCTCCCCCAGCCTGGCGAGCTGGGCCTCGCGCCACTTCAGGTCCTCGCGCAGGAGCTGGGCGCGCCCCTCGGGCGTGTCGCGCAGGTCGCGCCGCGGGGGCGGCCTCCGGCGCTCCGCCTCCTGGAGCAGCTCGTCGCGGCGCTCGGCGATCGACTGGAGCGCCCGGTCCACGAAGAGCCGGTCCTCGTCGGTCACCGCGGTGCGCCTGGCGCGGCGCGGCACCGGGGGCGGGACGGGAGCGGCCGGCTCGGCGGGGGGCGGGGCGGGCCGGGGGGCGGCGGCCGGCGCGCTCCCGGGCAGGTCCTCGACCACCGCGTCGTCGGCGAGCTCGACCGGCTCGGCCAGGGCGAGGATCCGGGCGGCGAGCTTCCGGAGCGCGCCGGTGTCGAGGGGCATCGCCAGGTAGCCGTTGGCCGCCCAGGGCGTCCGGGCGTGATCCGCGAGCGCCTCCGGCGGCGTGTCCGAGGAGTAGATGAGCAAGGGGATCCGGGCGGTGGCCCGATCGTGCCGGAGCCGCGCGCAGAGCGAGAAGCCCGAGAGGTCGGGGAGCTCGGCCCGGATCACGCACAGATCGGGGCGGCGCGCGGCGATCTCCCGCTCCGCCTCGGCCGCGCCCGAGGCGGCGCGGGTGGTGGCGCCGTCCTCCTGGAACAGGGTCGCGAGCGACAGCGCGAAGGCGCCGTCCGGCTCGACGATCAGGACGCGCTTGGGGGCTTCCATGGGACGCGCGGGGACTCCCGCCCGGGCCGGGAGTGTAGCCCCGGCGCCCACGCCGTTCCAGCGACCGGACCGGGGGACGCGGTCCCAAGGCCTGGGCGGGTGGAGGCCGCGAGGGGTCGGGATCGCCGGCCCCGGCGCGGCTAGACTGCGGCGGATGTCTCCTCGGGTGCGCACCGTGGTGGTGGGGGACGTACATGGCTGCCTGACCGAGCTCGAGGCGCTCCTCGGCCAGGTCGGCTACCGGGGCGACCGCGACCGGCTCGTGCTCCTCGGCGACCTCCTCGACCGCGGGCCGGATCCCGTCGGCGTGCTGCGCCGGGTCCGGAGCCTGGGGGCGGAGTGCCTGCTCGGCAACCACGAGGAGAAGCACCTCCGCTACGCCGCCCACGAGGCCCGCCGGCGGGCCGACCCGCACCACCGGAACCCGGTCCGCATGGATCCGAAGCGGGCCGGGGAGCACGCCCTCCTCACCCCCGACGAGCTGGGGTGGATCGCGGGCCTCCCCCGGGTGCTCCCGCTCGGCGGCGGGTGGCTGGCGGTCCACGGCGGGCTGCTCCCGGGCCGGCCCCTCGCGGCCCAGCCGCCCGACTGGCTGATCCGGCTCCGGTACCTGGACGCGGGGGGGAAGCCCGTCCACCGGGTCCGCGGGGAGGCGGGCGAGCCCGGCGTGCGGCGCTGGGCGGAGGCCTGGACCGGCCCCGGCTCGGTGGTCTACGGCCACCACGCCCGCCCCGAGGTGACCTGGGACGCGCCCGCCACCGGCGTCCGCTGCGTCGGGATCGACACCGGCTGCGTGTACGGGGGCCGGCTCACCGCCCTGCTCCTCCCCGAGGCCGAGCTCGTGCAGGTCCCCTCGAGCACCCGGACCGGCAAGCCCGGGGACGCGGAGGACTGAGGCGCGGGGCTTCTAGCTCACCTGGGCCGCCGCCAGGATCTCGCCTCGCCGCTCGCGCGCCCGCGCCAGGTCCGCCTCGTACTTGAGGACCAGGTTGAGCGTACGGTCGAGCAGCTCCGGGTCGAGCTGGTCCGCGTTCAGGACCGCCAGGGCCCGCATCCAGTCGAGCGTCTCGGAGATGGAGGGCGGCTTGCGCAGGTCGAGGGTCCGGAGCTTGGCCACCGCCCCGATCACCGCCCGGGCGAGCGCCTCCGTCGCCCCCGGCTCGCGCGCCCGGACGATGGCCAGCTCGCGCTCCCGGGTCGGGTAGTCGATGTGGAGGTGCAGGCAGCGGCGCCGGAGGGCGTCGGAGAGATCGCGGGCGGCGTTGGAGGTGAGCACCACCCGGGGGACCTGGCGGGCCCGGATCGTTCCCAGCTCCGGCACCGTCACCGCCCAGTCGGAGAGCACCTCGAGGAGGAAGGCCTCCAGCTCCGGGTCGGCCTTGTCGATCTCGTCCACCAGGAGGAGGGCGGGCGCCTCGCCGGTGATCGCCCGGAGCACCGGGCGCGGGACGAGGAACCGCTCGCTGAAGAAGACCTCGCCCTCGGCGGCGATCCGATCGGCGGCCTCGGCCAGGCTGCCCGCCCCGGCCACCGCGGCGCCGATCCGGTCCCGGAGGAGCTGGGTGTAGAGGAGCTGCTTGGCGTACTCCCACTCGTAGAGCGCCTTCGACTCGTCCAGCCCCTCGTAGCACTGGAGCCGGACCAGCGTCCGCCCGGCGGCCCGCGCGTAGGCGACCGCCAGCTCGGTCTTCCCCACCCCGGCCGGCCCCTCCACCAGCACCGGCTTCTCCAGCCGATCGGCGAGGAAGACGGCGGTGGCGATCTCGCGCGACGGGAGGTAGCCCGCGGCGCGGAGCGCCTCCCCGGTCTCGTCCACCGATCCGAACGCCATGCCGTGCCCCCGCGCGCCGCCCGAGCCCGGCGCCGCACCGACAGCGTAACGTCCCCGCGGGCGCCTCGCCGCCTGACCCGGTCCGGGGGGGCTGGCGGGTGCCGGAGCACCCGGGCGTCGCCAGGCACCTGTGCAATCCGGGCACAGCCTCGCGCGCCGACCGGCGCAACGGCCCGGAATCAGGGGCTCCGCCCCAGGCCGCCGGCGCGGCACGCGGATTGAACTCATCGTGCGCGAGTCCCGCCGGAGGCCGGCCAAGGACCCTGCCATGACGATGTCCCAGCCAAAATGCTCGGATTGCAGGGCCCGCCTCCCGTTTCACGTCCAGGTCGATGCAAGGCCGGAAGGTCGACCCCCTCCACCGCCGTCCGCCTCTCACGGGAGGCACGGCGGAGTGTCCTGAGCGGCGCCACGAGCGCCTGAGCTGATGAGGCCGCGGGGGTCACCTCGCGGCCTCTCGCTTTTGGAAGGCTTGGGGGTAGACTCGCGCCCCATGGAAGGCCAGGGTCCGCTCAGCGAGGAGATGTTCCACTCGTTCCTCCAGCTCGCCGTGAAGCGCCAGGCGAGCGACGTCCACTTCGAGGTGGGCTACCCCCCGACGTACCGCGTCTTCGGCGAGCTCCTGGCGGCCAAGTACCCGCCGCTCACCCACGCCGACACCGAGGCGATCGCCAACCTGGTCCTCCAGGCGCCGGGCTCCGGCTTCACGCCGCTCGACTTCCGCGAGGTGGACCGCAGCTACTCGCTCCCCGGCGTCTCCCGGTTCCGCGCCTCGATCTTCAAGCAGCGGGGGAGCTGGGGGGCGGTGATGCGCACCATCCCCTTCCAGATCCCGGAGTTCGAGCCCCTCAACCTGCCGCCGGTGATCAAGACCATCGCCGAGGCGCGGCGCGGCCTCGTCATCGTCACCGGGGCGACGGGGAACGGGAAGTCCACCACCATCGCCACCATCATCAACCACATCATCCAGCAGGAGCGGCTCCACGTGGTCACGGTGGAGGACCCCATCGAGTTCATCTTCGCGGGCGGCAAGGGGCTCGTGATCCAGCGGGAGGTCGGCTCCGACACCGCCAGCTACACCGACGCGCTCCGGGCCGCCCTCCGCCAGGACCCGGACATCATCATGCTGGGCGAGCTGCGCGACCGCGAGGCGGCCGACATCTGCCTCAAGGCGGCGGAGACCGGCCACCTGGTGATCACCTCGCTCCACACCCCGGACGTCCCCCGCGCCATCGGCCGCATCGTCGGGCTCTTCCCGGCCGACGAGCAGGACGGGGTGCGGACCCGGCTGGCCGACAACCTCCAGGCGGTCATCGCCCTCCGGCTCCTGATGCGGGCCGACGCCACCGGGCTCATCCCGGCGGTGGAGGCGCTGCTCGCCACCACCACCGTGCGGGAGATGATCCGCGAGTCCAAGGTCAACGAGCTGCGCAACTACATGGACCAGGCCGGCGCCGACCTGGGCATGCACAGCTTCGACCAGTACCTCTACCGGCTCCACGAGGCGAAGCGGATCGGCCTCGACACGGCCCTCGCCAACGCCACCAACCGGGCCGACCTGGAGCGCCGCATCCTCATCGAGACGGGGGGCCGCCCCACGTGACCCTGGCCGGGCCCGCCACGGCGTCCCGCGTCCTGCTCGTCGG
>DATKAL010000330.1:0-2937 GCA_035498135.1 Anaeromyxobacter sp. | reverse complement strand
GAGGACGCCCGGCTCCTCGCCCGCCACCTCGAGGACCGCGCCGACGCCCGCAACGCCCTGACCCTCCTCGCCCTCGCCGGCCACCCTCCGGCCACGGGCTGCTGGCTCGAGGGCGGGCGGCGGCTCGCGCCCGACGTGCTCTCGCGCCTGGCTGCCGCGGGGCCTCCGGCCGCGGCGGGGGCGGTCGCCGCGGCCTTCGGGATCCCGCTCGCGGCCGTGGCCACGCCCTGGGGGGCGGACCGGGCGCTCGAGTCGGCGGTGCTCGCCCCCCTCCGGCGCGAGGCGCGGCGGCGGCCACTTTCGCTGGCGGTGCCGCTCTGGTACCTGCTGGCGCGCCGGGCCGAGGTGCGCCGGGTCGCGGTCCTGCTGCGCGGCGCCGCGCTCGGGCTGGCCGGCGAGGAGCTCCTCGATCTGGCGGAGGCGTGACGTGGCCCAGGGAACGGATGCCGGGGCGGCGGGCGCGGGGGGGCTCCGGCTCTCGATCGCGGTCCGGCCGGGCGACGCGCTCGGCTTCCGGCTGGCGGGCGCCCCGGTGGAGGTCGTCCCGCCCGGGCGGGAGGTGGCGGTGCTGCGCCGCCTCCTCGCCGACCCTGGCGCGGGCGTGCTGGCGGTCGAGGAGGAGGTGCTGCGGGCCACGCCCTCCCGGCTCCTCGCCCGCGCCCGGGAGCGGGGGCTCCCGGTGGTGCTGCCGTTCGCGCTGCCGCGGCGGATGGGGGAGGAGGGGCGTGGCCGGGCCTACGTGGCGGCGCTGATCCGGCGCGCGGTCGGCTACGCGGTGAAGCTCGGCGGCGCCGGAGGGGGGGCGAAGGCATGAGCGGGCGCCTGGTGCGGCTGTCGGGGCCGACCGTGGTGGCGGAGGGGCTCGCCGCGGCGGGGCTCAACGAGGTGGTGCGCGTGGGGTCGGAGCGGCTCCTCGGCGAGATCATCCGGATCGAGGGCCCGCTCGCCACCATCCAGGTCTACGAGGAGACCGCCGGGCTGGCGCTGGGCGAGCCGGTGGAGGCGAGCGGCGCGCCCCTCACCGCCGAGCTCGGGCCCGGGCTCCTCGGCTCGATCTTCGACGGCGTGCAGCGCCCCCTCGCCCGGCTGGCGCAGCGCGAGGGCGACTTCCTCGGGCGCGGAGCGTTCCTCCCCGCCCTCGACCGCGAGCGACGCTGGGACTTCCAGGCGGGGATCCGCCCCGGCGACCCGGTCACCCCCGGGCTGCTCCTCGGGGCAGCGCACGGGGAGGGCGCCCGGCCCCACCCCATCCACGCCCCTCCCGGCTGCGTGGGGAAGGTGGCGGAGGTCCGGGCCGGGGCGGCCCGGGTCGAGGATCCGATCGTCGTCCTCGAGGGGGGGCGCGCCCTGCCCATGCTCGAGCGGTGGCCGGTGCGCCGACCCCGCCCGGTGCGGCGCCGGCTCCCGCCCGACCTCCCGTTCCTCACCGGCCAGCGGGTGCTGGACTGCTTCTTCCCGGTCTCGACCGGCGGCACGGCCATCGTCCCGGGCGGCTTCGGCACGGGCAAGACCGTCCTGGAGCAGAGCCTGGCCAGGTGGGCGGCCGCCGACGTGGTGGTCTACGTGGGCTGCGGGGAGCGGGGGAACGAGATGGCGGAGGTACTGGACGAGTTCCCGCGGCTCGTCGATCCGCGCACCGGCGGCCCGCTCCTCGCCCGCACGGTGCTGGTGGTGAACACCTCGAACATGCCGGTCGCCGCCCGCGAGGCGTCGATCTACACCGGCTGCACCATCGCCGAGTACTTCCGCGACATGGGCTGCTCGGTGGCGCTCATGATCGACTCCACCTCGCGCTGGGCGGAGGCGCTGCGGGAGATCTCGGCGCGGCTCGAGGAGATGCCGGGCGTGGAGGGGTACCCCACCTACCTCGCCTCGCGCCTGGCCCGGTTCTACGAGCGGGCCGGCCGGGTGGAGACGCTCGGCGGCCGGGAGGGCGCCGTGACCAGCGTGGGCGCGGTGTCGCCGCCCGGGGGGGACCTCTCCGAGCCGGTCACCCAGTGCTCCCTGCGGGCCACCGGCGCCCTCTGGGCGCTCTCCGCCGACCTGGCCCACCGCCGGCACTACCCGGCGGTCGACTGGGGCGTCTCCTTCACCCTGGAGGCGGGGCCGCTCGACGACTGGTTCGAGCGGGAGGCGGGGAGAGGCTTCGGCGCGCTGCGGGAGGAGGCGCGGCGGCTGCTGCAGCGCGAGCGCGAGCTCCTGGAGGTGGCGGAGCTGGTGGGGACCGAGTCCCTGCAGGACGCCGAGCGGCTGGTGCTGGAGGCGGCCCGCCTGCTCCGGGAGGGCTTCCTCCGCCAGAGCGCCCTCGACCCCGCCGACGCCAGCTGCCCGCCCGCCAAGGCCTTCGAGATGCTCCGGCTCTTCCTCGAGTGGCACGCCCGCGCCGGGGCGGCGGTGGCGGCCGGGGTGCCCCTCCGCGCCGTGCTCGACGCCGGCCTGGGCGCCCGGCTCCTCCGGCTGGCCGGCACCCCGGCGGCGGAGATCGAGCGCAGCGCCGCGGCGCTGCGGGCCGATCTGACCGCGGTCCTCTCGCGCCTGGAGGCGGAGTAACCATGGACCTCGTCACCCGACGGCTGCGCGGCGCCCAGGCCATCGCCGGGCCGCTCCTGTTCCTCGAGGGCGTGCCCCGGGTCCGGCTCGGCGAGGTGGTCCGGATCCGGCTCGAAGGGGGCGGGCCGGACGAGGAGCGGAGCGGACAGGTGATCGCCATCTCCCCGGAGCGGGTGGCGGTCCAGGTGCTGGAGGAGACCCGCGGCCTGGCGCCCGCCCGGGTGGAGGTGACGCTCACCGGGGAGGTGGCGCGCCTGGGCGTGTCGCGCGCCATGCTGGGCCGGGTGCTGGACGGGCTGGGGCGGCCGACCGACGGGCTCCCGCCCCCCATCCCCGAGGCCCGGCCGCCCATCCACGGCGCCCCCATCAACGTCACCCGCCGCGCCA
>DATKAL010000329.1:0-17923 GCA_035498135.1 Anaeromyxobacter sp. | reverse complement strand
ATCCGCCACTGCGACGAGTTGCTCTTGTTCCCGTACTGCGCCTGGGCCATCGGCGCCTCCATGCCCTCGGCCCACTGGAAGGCGAGCTTGTTGAAGCCGCCCCAGAAGTTCTGCTGGTGCTGGACGGTGATCCACGGGCTGACCTTCTGCCGGCCAGCGGGAACGACCGCCGGGCTCGGACCCTGGTCGCTCGCGTAGGCAAGGTCGAGACCGACCTCGAGGGTGCCGTCCGGGTTGATCGGGATGCCGTACACGCGGATGTCGGGACGCCACACCTGGACCCGAGTCTCGTTCCCCTGATTGCCGGCGGGCCGGCTCTGGAAGACGGCGACCGCCAGCTTGGCGAAGCCGCCCAGGTCGATGTCTTCGACGCCCGCGCCGGGACCCGACGGATCCCAGTAGAAGAAGTCGATGATGTGGACGTCGTTGCGGTGGTAGTAGCGCTTCCCGATCCACCAGGTGGTGTTCCCGAGCTGAGGCAGCGTGGCCCCGATCCAGTTCTGGCGCAGGGCGATGTCGTTCACGCCGTTTCCGTTGTCCTGCTTCAGCGTCTCGTAGTCCTGGGCGGCGTTGGTCTGGTAGGCGAGCATGCCCACGTAGTTGAACGTCACGCCGCTCTTGTCCTTGTAGAGCGTCTGGTCGAACTCGAGCTCGGCGTAGTTCTGGCACTCGTTGCCGAGGCGGAACTTGTAGCCGTTGGCGGTGAACGGCGTGCCCTCGCCGAAGCACACCTGCTGCCCGCCACTGCCGTTGCCGCCGATGCCGCTGCGCAGGTAGCCGTGGAACTCGACCGCGGTGGCCGGGGTGGCGATGGCCGCCATCAGGGCCGCAGCGATCAGGAACGTCGTGTATCGCGCGTTCATGCTGCCTCCTTGTGGGAACTGCTGCTACCGACGGTTCGTGACGGGCCGGGTACCGGGGCCCGCCCCCTCCCTACACTCGGCGTGACCTCCCTCCTTCACCTGTGGACCATCTTCAAGGTCGCCATGGTCTTGGCGGTGCCGTCCGGGTTGCACTCGTACTTCAGCATCTGGTGCTGCTCCTCGACCTCGCTCGGATCTCCCACCGCCTTGCCGGCGAGGATGTCGATGACGTGCGGATCGCAGTCGGTGTCGGTGCCGCCGCCGAAGCGGTGCTGTCCCTCGTACTCGTTCACCTTGCGGGTGAGCAGGTCGGTCTTGTCCGGGAAGCCCTCGTTCGACTGGCTGAGGACCTGGTAGCCCCACTTGGTGATGTCGCCCTCGCCCAGGAGCTTCTTGTCGACCGTGCCGGAGATGGTTCGCCCCTCGGCGTGCGTGTCGTCCGGCACCACGATGGCAGCCAGCAGGTCGGCGGCCTTCTGCTTGGCCTCGGAGCGGACCCGGCCGGCGGGCTGGGGGGAGAGGATCACCACCTTGTTCCAGGCGTCCGACGGGGCGAACTGCACGTTGGTGCCGGGGATGCCCTTGGTGAAGCTCGGCCCCTGGCCGGTCTGGATGTGGATGATCTCCATCTGCACCGAGAAGTGGGCCGGCTCGGGCATCTGCCACGGGTCCTCGATGTCCGAGTTGACCGAGACCGAGAAGGTCACCTTCCCGTCCTTCTCCGTCACCTTGAGGCCGGTGAGGTCGAAGGAGCCCTTCTTGTAGACGGGGTCGGTGGGGTAGGTGTAGGTGCCGGGCCCGTTGTCATCGCCGACCGGGTCCTTGAACTCGACCTCCATGGCGCCCTTGGCGGGCGCGGCCGCCGGCTTCGCGTCCTTCTTCGGCTCCGCGCCCCTGGCCGGCCCGGCCACCAGCGCGAGCGCCGCCAGCGTCACGGCTCCGGCCCTCAGGATCTCCTTCACCATGTCCGTCCTCCCTTCCGGCCGGCGCGGCGCGCCTAGCCCTTCACGCTGCCGGCCGTCAGGCCGGAGACCAGGTACTTCTGCAGGTACAGGAACAGGAACACGACCGGGATCGAGACCACGATCGAGCCGGCCGCGAAGTAGCCCCACTGCTGGGAGAAGCCGCCGACGAAGAACCGGAGGCCCACCGGGGCGGTGTACATCTCCTCCTTGTCCATGAAGGTGGCGGCGAGGATGAACTCGTTCCAGGCGGTCATGAACGAGAACAGGGCGGTGATGGCGATCGCCGGCTTGGCCAGCGGAAGGACCACGGTCCAGAAGATCCGGGCCGGCCCCGCCCCCTCGATCACCGCCGCCTCCTCGAGCTCCCGGGGGATGGTGTCGAAGTAGCCCTTCAGCATCCAGACGCAGAACGGGATGGCGGTGGTGGAGTAGACGAGCACCAGGCCGATCCGCGAGCTGCCCAGCCCGAGCCACTGCACGATGATGATGTAGAGCGGGATGAGCATCAGCGTGCCCGGGAACATCTGGGACACGAGGAAGGACATCATCCCGCTCCGCCGGCCGGGGAAGCGGAAGCGGGAGAAGGCGTAGGCCGCGGTGCAGGCGAGGAAGACGCCCAGGACCGTGGTGGCGGCCGAGATCGCCACGCTGTTCAGGAGCCAGCGGGCGAAGGGCTGGTCCCGGAAGACGGCGGTGAAGTTGTCGGCCGACACCCGCTCCGGCCAGGGGGTCACCGCGCGCAGCAGGTCCAGCTTGCTCGGCTGGGCGGGGAGGCCGGCCAGCGCCAGGCTCTGCCCGCCGGAGAAGGCGATGGTGAGCACCCAGAGGAGCGGGTAGACGGTGACGAGCACCATCAGCACCAGGAAGGTGTGCAAGAGCCAGTGGGGGAACCCCTCCTCGCGCCCGCGCCCGGCCATCAGATCCCCTCCGTGGCGCGCGTCACCCGGTTCTGGAAGACGCCGTAGACGAGGAGGATGATGAAGATCACCGTCGAGTAGGCGGCGGCGTAGCCGTAGCGGTACTGCTGGAAAGCGTACTTGTACGCCTGGGTGATGAGGATCTCGGTCGCCCCGCCCGGCTCGCCCGCGGTGACCAGGTAGATGATGTTGAACATGTTGAAGGTCCAGACCACCGACAGGATCACGGCCGGGACCAGGGCGGGCTTGAGCGAGGGGAGCGTGATCGAGGTGAACTGCTGCCAGCGCGAGGCCCCGTCCACCCGGGCCGCCTCGTAGAGATCGGCGGGGATGGACTGGAGGGCGCCGAGCGACACCACCATCATGAAGGGGAAGGAGAGCCAGCCGTTGGTGGCGAGGGCGGTGAGGAACGAGGTGAACGGCTGGTCGAACCAGGAGATGGGCTCGGCCCCGAAGAGCAT
This sequence comes from Anaeromyxobacter sp., assembly GCA_035498135.1. GTDB lineage: Bacteria > Myxococcota > Myxococcia > Myxococcales > Anaeromyxobacteraceae > Anaeromyxobacter. The sequence goes on along the minus strand of DATKAL010000329.1, from coordinate 14,717 downwards.
CCGGGCGTAGTTCACCACCCCGAACTGCCGGTGGAACATGCCCCGCCAGATCAGGGCGGTGATGTAGTTCGGCATCGCCCAGGGGAGGATGAGCAGGACCCGGTAGATCGGCCGCAGCGCCAGCCCCTTGGTGTTGAGCACCAGCGCCAGGACCAGGCCCACCGAGACGCCGATGGCCACGTTGGTGACCGTCCAGACCACCGTGAAGATCAGGGTCCAGTAGAAGTTGCCGTACGAGAGGGCGAGGCTGCCGTCCTCGGCCCGGTGCACGATCGAGAAGTCGCCCAGGATCGAGGCGTAGTTGTGGAGCCCGTTCCAGATCTCGGTCAGGGGGGCGCTGGTGTTGTAGATGGTCTGGCCGGTGAAGGAGATCAGGATCCCGTAGAAGAAGGGGAAGAAGACCAGCACCAGCATCCCCACCATCGCCGGCAAGGTGTAGGCGTAGGCCACCCGGTTGCGGACCAGCGCCGAGCGGAAGCGCGCCGCCCCCCCGAGCGCCACGAAGAGGAGCACCCCCAGCCCGAGCACGCCCGCGGCGGAGAGCGCCTGGATGGCGTCCGCCGCCCCGCCCACCAGCCGCTGGGCATAGGCCCCGAAGCCCGCCACCCCGGCCGCGAACAGGGCCAGCGCGGCCAGGCCGGCGACGATCCTCCCCGCGCGGCGGAGCGGCAGGAAGACCACCACCGGGAGGGCCAGCGCCAGGAGCGCGGCCGGGACGCCGGGAGCGGCGGGCGGCGGGGCCGCGGGGCGCACCACCTCCACCGCCCCGATCACCTCCCCGCCCTTGCGCACCGGGGCCGCCATGGAGAACCGCCCGTCCTCCAGCACCACCTCGAGCTCGGGCTTCTTCTCCTCCTGGTCGCGGTTCTCGATCACGATCCCGCGCATGCGCTGGGCGCGGTCGAAGACCGGCTTCTCGTCGTGCGCCAGCCGGCGCGGTGCGGCCCGGTCCCCGGCGTCCTTCGGGTCGGTCGAGGCCTCGAGCCGTGCCCCGGAGAGGACCACCACCCGCCCCACCGTCCCGGCGGGCTGCCCGGCCTGCCAGGCCTGGAGCGCCGCCCGGACGCCGTCGCCCTCGCCGCCCGCCTGCTCCACCTCGCCCGCCAGCCCGGTGAGCGCCCCCACCGCCTCCTTCCGCGCCCGCCCCTCGTAGCCCGCCGAGGCGGTCCCCCGCAGCCAGGCCCAGGAGAGCCCCAGCGCGATCACCAGGCCGGCCGCCAGGCCCGCGTGGAAGCGGGCGACGTGGACCGCCTGGAGGCGGGGATCCTGGGAGGCCGGCGCGGTCACTTGCCCTTGCGGAGGTTGGCGACGTCGGCGGCCACCTTCTCCTGCGCCTTCGCCAGGGCGACCTTGGGGTCGCCGCCCCGGATGATCGCCCCGAGCGCGGTGGTGGCCGGCGACCAGACCATCGTCATCTCGGGCAGGTTCGGCATGGGGACGGCGACGTCGACCTGCTTCTTGTAGGCGGAGAGGATCGGATCGGCGGCGACCTTGGGATCGGCGTAGACCTTGGCGTTGGCGGGGCTCTGCCGGCCCTCGAGCGCCATCACCTTCGCGGCCTCGACGTCGGTCACGTACTTCACGAAGTCGAAGGCGGCGTCCTTGGCCTTCGAGGGGGCGGCCACGTAGACCCCCTCCACCGTGATCCAGGGGCGCATGGGCTTCCCGCCCGCCTCCGAGATGACCGGGAGCGGGCTCACCGCGTAGTCGATCCCGCTCGCGATCTCGCCCAGGAACCAGTTCCCGGAGAAGACCATCGCCGCCTTCCCCTCGTTGAAGAGCGAGGTGATGAGGGCGCTCGAGGGCTCGGCCGGCATGAAGCCCGCCTTGATCCAGGCCTGCAGGTACTGGGCGGCCTTCACGTTCTCCGGGTTGTCCATCACCGGCTTGCCCTGATCGAAGACCCGGCCGCCGAAGCCGTTCTGCAGGGCGGCGTGGTAGTAGTAGTCACCGTAGGAGTAGGCGAGCCCGAACTTCCCGGCGTCCCGGGCGGTGAGCTTCTTGGCGAGGGCTTCGAGCTCCGCGGTGGTCTTGGGCGGGTCCTTCACCAGCTTCTTGTTGGTGATGAGCGCGATGCACTTGTAGTTGAGGGGGAGGCCCCAGACGCTGCCCCGGTAGGTCATCGCCTCGAAGGTGGCGGGGACGTACCGGCCGCGGATCGCGTCGTCGAGGTAGAAGTCGATCGGCTCGACCGTGTTGCCCGCCTCGATCCAGCCGCCCAGCCGGTCCTGCGCGTAGATGAAGACGTCCGGCCCCTTGCCCCGCGGGACCGCGGCGGTGATCTTGTCGGCGAAGGCGTCGTAGGGGACGGCGAGCGTGGTGACCTTGTTCGGGTTCCCGGGCTTGGCGTTGTAGGCCGCCACCACCTTCTCGAACGCCGCCTTCTCGCCGCCCCGGTAGGCGTGCCAGACCACGATGTCCGCCGCCAGGGCCTCGAGGGGCGAGAGGACCGCGAGGACGAGGGCCAGGACCTGGTGCTTGCGCATGGTTCCTCCCGGGGGCGAGCTGGCGGCCGGTCAGGCCCCCAGCCTGACCTGCGTGGCTGCGTCGAAGACGTGGAGCTCGTCGAGCTCGAGCTGGACCTCGAGCTTGTCGCCGATCCCGGGGATCCGCCGCGGATCCTGGCGGAAGACCACCAGGTCCTCGCCGGCGCGCGCGTGCACGATCACCTCGTCGCCGAGCGGCTCCGCGATCTCGACCGCCACCGCCACCCGGGCGGCCGCGCCGCGCGCGGCGCCGCCGGGCTGGATCACGTGCTCGGGCCGGATCCCCGCCACCACCGCCGAGCCCTGCCGGCCGGCGAGCGCACCGCGCAGCCGCTCGGGGATGGGCACCGAGAAGCCGCCGCCGGCGATCGACCCGTCCTGGACGGTGGCCTTGAAGAAGTTCATGGGCGGGCTGCCGATGAAGGCGGCCACGAACAGGTTGGCCGGGCGGGCATAGAGCTCGAGGGGCGCCCCGACCTGCTGCAGCCGCCCCTCGTTGAGCACCGCGATCCGGTTGCCCATCGTCATCGCCTCGATCTGGTCGTGGGTGACGTAGATCGAGGTGGTGCCGAGCCGGGCCTGGAGCTTCTTGATCTCGGCTCTCATCTGGACGCGGAGCTTGGCGTCCAGGTTGGAGAGGGGCTCGTCGAAGAGGAAGACCGCCGGCTTCCGCACGATGGCCCGGCCGAGCGCGACCCGCTGCCGCTGCCCGCCGGAGAGCTCCTTGGGCTTCCGCGCGAGGAGCTTCTCGATGCCCAGGATCTGCGCCGCCTCGGCCACCAGGCGGTCCATCTCCGCCTTGGGGGTCTTCCGGATCCGCAAGCCGAACTCGAGGTTCTCCCGCACGCTCATGTGCGGGTAGAGCGCGTAGCTCTGGAACACCATCGCGATGTCGCGGTCCTTGGGCGGGACGTCGTTCACCACCCGGTCGCCGATGGCGATGGTCCCCGAGGTGATCTCCTCGAGGCCGGCGATCATCCGGAGGGCGGTGGACTTCCCGCATCCGGAGGGGCCGACCAGGACCATGAACTCGTGGTCCTTCACGTCGAGGTCCAGGTGCTCGATGACGCGCGTTTCACCGAAGCGCTTCGCGACGTCCTTCAGCACGACGCCAGCCATGCCCGGCCCCTCGCGGTCCAGAGATGCGTGACGATTCGCGCTCCCTGTCTAAGCCCTAAGCGACCCGACGAGGGACGGCCAATTGGGTACTGGGGGTGAGCGCCTGGCGCTCGCTTTGCTTGTCGCTCAGCGAGAATCTCAAGGTGCGCTCTTGGGCGCAGCGACTGACAGCACGAGCGCGGAGCGGGGAGGAACGACCGCCTCCACGATGCCGTCGGCGAGGCTCGCCGGCGCCCCGCCGAGGGCATCGACCGGGGGCGCACCCCCCCATTCCTGCGGCGGATTGACACGTAGCGTCGAGGGGGCGCTCCCGCGGTTCACCGCGACGATCACCGCGTCCTTCCCGGCTTCCCGCCGCGCGAAGGCGAGGAGATCACCGTCGGTCGCGATCGCCTCGTGGGACCCGCGCGAGAGCGCGGGGTGGGCGCGGCGGATGGCGATCAGCTTCTGGTAGAAGGCCCGCATCCCCTCGTCGCGCGGCTTGCCGGCCCCCGGCAGGATGCTGCGGTCACCCCAGGGGAAATCGCTCCGGTTGTCGGGCCAGGCCCCGATGTCGCGCGCCACCTCCTCCCCGTAGAAGATGACGGGGATCCCCATCGTGGTCAGCTCCAGCACCGCCGCCAGGCGGAACGCCTCCCGGTCGCCGCCCAGGATCGCGAGCGCGCCCTTGACGTCGTGGGAGGAGAGGAACTGGGCGAGGAGGTGGCCCGGCCGGACCTTCATGCGGGACTCGAGGTAGCGCTCGTAGGCGATCGTCCGGCCTCGGCCCTCGAGCCAGCCGACCGTGCTCCCCTGGAACCCGAAGTCGAAGCCGGCGTCCAGCTCCTCGCCCGCGAAGTAGGGGTCGAGCGACTCCCGGTCGCCCCCCCAGACCTCGCCGAGGAGGAAGAAGCCGGGGGCGAGCTCGGCCCGCACCCGCCGCCGGTGCTCCTGCCAGAAGGGGTGGTCGACGTGCTTCACGGTGTCGAGCCGGAACCCGTCCACCCCCGACCGCTTGGCCCAGGAGAGCTGGGCGTCGAGGAGGAAGTCGCGGACCGCCGGCAGCTCGGTCTTCCAGTCGGGGAGCCCCGCCAGGCAGGAGGTGAGGTCGTCCTCGCCGCAGTCCCCCTTCACGTTGGAGCGGAGCCAGTCGCGGGTCGCCTTGTCGTACACGTAGTGCGAGTCGTACCCGGCGTGGTTGTAGACCACGTCGAGCAGGACGCGGATCCCGCGGGCGTGGCAGGCGGAGACGAAGGCCTGGAGCTCCTCCGGGGTCCCGAAGCGCCGGTCGAGCTCGTGGATGTCGTCCATCCAGTAGCCGTGGTAGCCCCAGTCCGGGAAGCCCGCCCCGGTGACGTAGCCGTCGATGTTCTTCACCAGCGGGTTCACCCAGATCGCGGTCACGCCCAGCGAGGCGATCTCGTCGAGGTGCGCGGTGAGCCCCACCAGGTCGCCGCCGTGGAACGTCCCCTTGCCCGCCCGGTCCACGTTCTGGTCGTTGGTCAGGTCGCCGTCGGCGAACCGGTCCACGAGGACGAAGTAGAGGATCTCGTCCTCCCAGGGGCGCTGGGGGAGCGGCTTCGGCGGCCCGACCGCGGCGGCGGCCGGCTTGGCTGGCGCGGTGGCGCAGGCGCCGAGGGAGCCGACGAGGGAGGTGGCGAGGGCGGCGGCGAGGACGAGGACGAGCGCGCGGAGTCGGAGTGCCATGGCCGACATGATGCCCTCGCGCCCGGCGGTGGAACGGGCTCTCTCGGGTGCGCAGCCTCTCCCGGACCGGCCGCCGGACGCCCTTCCGCCCGCCCGGCCCCCATGGCATGCATGCCCGGTGGAGAGCCCCGCCAACTTCCTCGAGCGCTGGCACTACGCCGGCCTGGGCGCCGTGATCCTCGCCGAGGAGGCCGGGATCCCCCTCCCGCTCCCAGGCGATCTCTTCATCGCCGCGATGGGCTTCCTCGCCCACTCGGGGAGGGCGCGGTTCCTCCCCACCGCCGCGATCGTGACCGCGGCCACGGTGGTCGGGGCGTCGGCGCTCTACCTCGCCTCCCGCCACGCCGGCCGGCCCCTCCTCCTCCGCGTGGCCCGCCGCTTCGGCTACACCGAGGCCCGGGAGAGGCGGATCGAGGCCCGGCTCGGACGGCGCGGCGTCCTCACGGTGGTGGTGGGCCGGCTCATCCCCGGGCTCCGGATCGTGATGACGGTGGTGGCCGGCGCCCTGCGCCTGCGACACGCCACCTTCGCCCTCGGGACGCTGGTGGCCGGCCTGGTCTGGGCGACGATCTACTTCTGGCTCGGCTACGCGCTCGGGGCGGGGTACGAGCGGCTGGCCGGGCGCGTGGACCTCGAGGCCATCTGGCCCTTCGCCCTGGCCGGCGCCGCCGCCCTGGCGGTGGGGGTCCTCCTCTGGCGGGCCCGGCTGCGCCGTCGCGCCGCCGCGCAGGCCCGCGCCGGTGCCGGGGCCGAGTCCGGCGCCGCGCCTCCCTGACCTTCGCGGGCCGGGCCGCGCCCCGCCTCACGGCCCGGGCTGCACGTCCACGCCGGTCCGCGCCGTCCGGCGCGCGGCCTTCACCAGCTCACGCCAGCGCAGGAAGGCGGGGAGGGCGAAGAGCGCCGCCGCCAGGCAAGCCACCTCGCCCAGGACCGCCAGCAGGCCGAAGGAGACCAGGGCCTGGTTCCGGGCCACGAGGAGCGAGGCGTAGCCGACGATGGTGGTGAAGGAGCAGAGGGCGACCGCGCCGCCGGTGGTCCGGACCACGTCGGCGATGGAGCGGGCGTGGTCCAGCCGCCGGCGCTGGAAGACGTTGGTGGCGTAGTCCACCCCGATCCCGAAGGTGATGGGCAGGGCGATGAAGTTGAGCATGTTGAGCCGGAGGCGGAACGCCCCCGCCAGCCCGCCGAACCAGAGCACGCCGAGGGCGAGCGCCGCCAGGACCCAGCCCGCGTCCTTGAGCGAGCGGACGTTGCGCCGGCCCAGCCCGAAGGCCACCAGCACCAGGGCCGCCACCCCGGCCAGGGAGAGGAGCGTCGCCCGCGGCCCGTCCCGCTCGATCGCGGCGAGCACGTCGGCGAAGACCAGGGTGGAGCTCGCCATGGGCACGTCGGGGCGCGGGAGCGGGACGGCGCGCAGCTCGGCGGCGTAGCGGACCACGTCGCGCCCGTTCCAGACGTCCATCCGCTCGGCCGGGTAGAGCAGGACCGGCGTCCCGGCCCGGCCGTCGCGCTCGGTGAGCTGACGGCGAAGCGCCTCCGGGAGGTCGGCCACGCCGAAGGGGCCGAGCCCGGCGGGGGGGAGGATCTGCTGCACCGCCAGCCGCTTGTCGGGGGGGAGGAAGGCGAGGTGCTCCGGGGTGGCGAGGGCGCGGAGCTCCCGGACGAGCGGCAGCTTGGCGTCCTGCCCCTCGGGGACCACCGAGGCGATCGAGAGGACGTCTCCGAAGAAGGTGCCGGGGTCGGCCTCGCGGTGGCGCTCCAGCGCCCGGGCCACGGCGCGGGCCTCCCCCTCGTCTCCGGCGAGGAGGACGGTGGGCGAGACGTGCTCCCCGTGGAGCGCGTCGATGCGGGCGTCCCACCAGGCCGGCCCGCCCTCGGCCAGCGCCGCCTGGGAGCGGAGCTTGCGGAAGTCGTGCTCGATGGGATCGGCCGCGAAGCGGGCCACGAGCGAGGCCGCCCCGGCGGTGAGGAGGGCCGCCACCAGCGCGGTGAGCCGCGGGGCCCGGTCCACCGCGTGCGAGACGAAGCGGGTGAAGATCGGGTGGGCGGGGCGCTGGCCGGCCCTGGGGATGGGGGAGACCCGCTCCCAGGCGAGGACCAGGGGCGGGGTCATCAGGTAGGCGAACGCCCAGGCGAGCGCCATCCCCAGCCCGCCGATCAGGCCGAACTGGTTGAACCCCCGGAAGTCGGTGGAGAGGAGCGAGCCGTAGGAGACCCCGGCCGCCAGGGCGGCGGTGAGGGTGGCGAGCCAGGTGGCCCGGACCGCGGTCACCATCGCCGGGACCGGCGCCTGCCCGTGGCGGCGCTCCTCCAGGTAGCGGGCGAAGAAGATGAGCCCGACGTTGATGCCGTTCCCCACCACGATCGAGCCGAGGAAGGCGGTGTTGGAGTTGAGGTGGCCGACCAGCAGGTCGGCGAGCCCGAAGGTGACGAGCGTGCCGGCGAGGAGCGGCACCCCCACGGCGAAGATCGCCTTCCAGGTCCGGTTGTAGATCGCCACCGCCGCCGCCACCGCCCCGAGCACGAGCAGGGTGGCCCAGACCAGGTCCTCGGCGAGCGCGTCGTGCTCGAGGATGTTGGAGGCGACGTAGCCGCCGTACCCCACCTCGATCCCGGCCTTCTCCGGCGCGAGCTCCGCCACCGTCCGCCGCACCAGCCGGTCGAGCGCCACCACCCGGCGGTAGTCGCCGGGGGGCGCCCCGAGCCGGATCGTCAGGGCGAGCGCGGTGAGGGTCTCGCCCGGCCGGCGGCCGGGCACCTCGCCCATCACGTAGCCGTCGGGGAAGCGCCCGAGGAGCGCTTTCCGCGGGCCGGAGAGCTCCTCGAGGAGCCCCTCCACGTCCGGCGCCGGCCCGGCGGCCCTTCCGGTGCGGCGCCCCGCCTCCCAGGCGATCCGGGCGGCGAGCGCGTCCCGGAGCCGGACCAGGTCCGCCCGGGAGAGGAAGAGGAGCAGCCTCGGCTTGAAGAAGTCCCGGAGCTCGTCGACCCGGTACTCGACGGAGCGGACCAGCTCCCTGGGCGCGCCGGCGAGCCTCTCGGCCAGGTCGTCGGCGAGGAGCTCCAGGGCGAGCGGATCCTTGCCGGCGAGGACCACCGAGAGCTCTGCGTAGCCGCCCACCCGGGCGGTGACCACCTCGAGATCCCGGGCGCTCCGGCTGTTGGCCGGGAGCAGCTCGGAGACGTCGGGGCGGAGGTCGGAGTAGAGGCGGACGGTCCCCACGGCGCCGAGGAGGGTCGCGAGCGCGCAGAGGGCCAGGATCGGCCGGCGGCGGCGGTGGGCGAGGTGGACCCAGCGTTCGGCGAGCGACATCGGGGCGTCGTTCCTCTCCTGCGGCGGGAGGCGGCGAAGGGCTAGGGCGGCGCCGGCGCGGCGCTCCGCGCCTCGAGCTCGTCCGCCCGGAGCGTCGCCAGGCGCGCCCCGCCCTGCCCGAGCTCCAGGTAGCCGAGCGTGTCCCCGGTGAGCGCCCCGGCGTTGGCGTAACGATCGCCGGGCGCGAGGTGGGCCACGTGCACGTGGCCGAACACGCCCAGGTCGAAGCCCTCGCGCTCGACCAGGGCCAGGCACCGGGATCGGAAGATGGCGACCATCCGGTCGGCCGCGATCGCCCGGGCGGCCGCCTCCGCCAGCCAGGCCGCGCCCCGGACCGGGGCGAGCCGGCCGAAGCGGCGGGAGATCGAGTCGCCCAGGCGGCCCAGGACCGAGGAGTTGACCGGGTCCACCCCGTGCCCGTGCGTCACCAGCACGCGCCCCAGGCCGGGGACGTCGAGGACCACCCGCTCCTCCCCCGCGTCCGGGTCGTGGTTGCCGCGGGTGCGCCGGAGCAGCCCGGCGCGGCGCAGCCCGTCCAGCTCGCCCGCCACCAGGGGGTGGGCAGCCTCCGAGCGCCCCGGGCCGGCGAAGAGGTCGTCGAAGACGTCGCCGTTCAGGACCACCAGCGCCCCGTCCGCGCGCGCCCGGGCGAGGAAGGCGCGGGCGAGCGCGCCGTGCAGCGACGGGCTGCCCGGGGAGAGGTGCCAGTCGCTCGCGATCCGGACCAGGCTCACCGCGCCCTCCGCCGGGCCAGGAGGCGGTCGTGCAGGGCCTGCGTCCGCTCCCAGGCGAGCGCGTGCAGCGGCTTCAGGACCGAGAGGTCGCGGGCCGACTCCGGCCGGCGCGGCACGGCGATGGGCTCCCCGAGCGCCAGCTCGAGCCGGGCCGGGAGGGGGACGGGCGACCAGAAGGAGAGCTTGCCCCAGCGCGCCCCGGGGTAGGCGTCGGTGCCGCCCACCACCGCCATGGGCACGATGGGCACCCCGGTCTTGAGGGCGAGCCGGACGAACCCGTAGCGGCCCTCCCACTTGAGCCGGTAGAAGTCCCGGGAGGGCTGCGCCTCGCGCGAGCCGCCCGGGGTGACGAGCAGCGACTCGCCCCGCTCCAGCACCGCCAGGCAGCGCTCCTCCTCGATCCCGACGATCCCGACCAGCTCCTTGGCGCGCGGCAGCCCGGGCAGGACCTTCTCGATCCGCGAGATGGCGGCGACGATCCGGAGCGGCCGCCAGTCCTCGATCCGGCCGGTCTCGTGGAACTCCTTCCAGCCGAGGAAGTAGCCGGACAGGACCAGGTCCAGCACCAGGTAGCCCGCCCCGTGGTGGCACACGTAGATGCAGGGGCCGCGCGGCACCGGCCCTCCCTCGAGCGTCATCCGGTGGTAGCGCACCAGCCGCCGGGCGAAGGCGAGCATGCGCCCGTAGAACGGGTGGTGCGGGTCGAGCCGCGGCGGGGTCCCGGGGGCGTCGGCCGGGGCGGCGGGGAGCGGCTCCTCGCGCATCGCCCTAGGCCGTGGCCTCGAGCGCCGGCGCGCGCTGCGCCGCCAGCGCCGAGCGGTAGATGAGCAGCACCCGGGCGGCGATCCGGGACCAGCAGAGCGCCTCGGCGCGCGCCCGGCCGCGCTGCACCAGCCGGCCGCGCAGCTCGGCGTCCTGCCCGGCGCGCCAGAGGGCGATGGCGAGCGAGCCGGGGTCGCCGGCGGGGGCGAGGAGGGCGGCGCCGCGGGCCGCCTCGGCGTAGCCGGGGAGGTCGGAGGCGACCACCGGGCAGCCGGCGGCCATCGCCTCGACCAGCACCATCCCGAAGCTCTCGCCCCCGAGCGAGGGGGCGCAGAAGACGTCGGCGCCCCGGTAGCGCTCGGCGAGCGCCTGGTCCGAGAGCCGGCCGTGGAAGGTGACCTCCAGGGCGGCGGCCCGCCCGGCGAAGCGCTGGGTGGGGCCGGCCCCCACCACGTCCACCGCCACCGGCCGCCCCTGGGCCCGCAGGAGCGCCACCGCGTCGAGGAGGGCGGAGAACCCCTTGCGCGGCTCGCCGAACCGCCCCACGAACAGCACCCGGAGCGGCTGGTGGGGGCGGGGCTCGGCCGGCGCGGAGGAGAGCCCGGCGAAGCGGGAGAGGTCGACGCCGTTCGGGATCACCGCGGTGCGCCCCCGGTAGATCGTGCGGGAGAACCGCTTCGCCTGGCGGGAGACCGCGATCCCGAAGGCGATCCGCGACATCCCCCCGGCGACGAAGCGCCGGATCACCTTCTGGAGGCGGAGCTCCTTCTCGGCGTTGGCGTGGAAGGTGGCGACCACCGGACCCCGGGCCAGCCGGAGCGCGTGGCGGCCCGGGCCGGGGACGATGGGCTCGTGGACGTGGACGAGGTCGAAGGCGTGCGCCTCCAGGTAGGCCCGGGTGGCCCGGGGCTGCACGAGGAGCCCGATCCGCGCGACCGATCCGTTCGCCCGCACCGGCACCACCCCGGGGAGCCCGTCGCAGCCCTCCGGGACCTTGCCGCTCGCCGGCCCCACCACCCGGGCCTCCTCCCCGAGCCCGGCCAGGGCCGCCGCCAGGCTGCGGGCGTGGCGGTTCACGCCGCCGTCGTGCGAGAGGTCGTAGGGGGTGACGATGCAGATCCGCATCGCGGCTCCCTACCGCGCCCCGGCCGTCGGCGCGCCGGGGGCGTCCTGGGCCTGGGCAGGCGCTTCCTGCCCCGACGCCTCGCTGCGCCGCAGGAGGTGGTGGATGACCACCATCCGCGCCAGGGCGGTCCCGCCCGCGCCCACCGCCACCAGCCCGCAGGTGCCCTCGACCAGGGCCAGCGCCGCCTCCGGCGCGAGGAAGGCCGACACGAGCAGCGCCGACATGAGGAGGATGAGCCGGTGCGGCCGCTCCAGGCCGAAGGTCGGGCAGGCCACCCCGAGCCCCTCCCCGCGGGCCCGGGCGTAGGAGACCATCAGCGAGGCGGCGAGCGCCGCCACCGCCCACAGCACGCCCGACCGCTCCGGGAGGGCGGCGGCCAGGCCGGCGAAGAGGGCGATCTCGGAGAGCCGGTCGACGTTCGAGTCGAGGAACGCGCCGGCCGGGCTCTGGGTGCCGGTGGTCCGCGCCAGCTCGCCGTCGAGGAGGTCGCACCAGGAGCCGAGGAGGAGGAGCACGCCGGCCCAGCCCCAGGCGCCCGGGCCGATCGCCGCCGCCCCGGCCGCGAGGAAGGCGAGGGCGGCCCCGAGCCCGGTCATCCCGTTGGCGGAGATCCCGAGGGCCACCGCCCCCGCCAGCACCGGGCGTGAGACGAAGTGGGCCCAGCGGCCGAGGAGCACCATGGGGCCCCGGTAGCCGGAGAGCCGCGCCGGAGTGGGCGGCCGGACCAGCGCCAGGGCGAGGCCCGACGTCACCGCCACGGCGGCGAGGAGGAGGATGGCGACGCGGGAGGAGGAGGCGCTCATCTGGGCCTCGCGGCTGGGGAAATCGTACCACCCTCCCCGCCGCCCGCCCTAGCCACGGCGGCTAGCCGACCGCGCTCTGGCCCTTCGCGGCGGCGGCCGCCTCGGCGTAGCGCCGGAGCTGCGCGTGGAGGTTCGCCTGCTGCAGGAAGAGGTCGTGCAGCGGGGCGCGGCCGGGCGCCGTCACCGGGCTCTTGAAGAAGAACGACAGCCACTCCTGGGGTCCCTTCTCTCCGGCCCGCTGGCCGAGATCGGCGAGCAGTGCCAGATCCAGAACAAGCGGCGCGGCCAGGATCGAGTCCCGGCACTGGAAGTTGACCTTGATCTGCATGGGGTAGCCGAGCCACCCGAACAGGTCGATCGCGTCCCAGCCCTCCTTGTTGTCGCCCCGGGGTGGGTAGTAGTGGATGGTCACCTTGTGCTCGACGTCCCCGTAGAGCTCGGGGTGCTGCCCGGGCGAGAGGATCTGCTCGAGCACGCTGAGCTTCGAGACCTCCTTGGTCTTGAAGCTGGCCGCGTCGTCGAGGACCTCCCCATCCCGGTTGCCCAGGATGTTGGTGGAGAACCACCCCTCCAGGCCGAGGAGGCGCGCGTGGAGCATGGGCGCGATGGTGGTCTTCATCAGGGTCTGGCCGGTCTTGAAGTCCTTGCCCCCGGTGACGATCCCCTGGCGCTCGGCCAGCTCGCGGAGGGCCGGGATGTCCTGCGAGAGGTTGGGTGCGCCGTTCAGGAAGGGCAGGCCGGTCTTGAGCGCGGCGTAGGCGTAGACCATCGACGGGGCGATGGTGGCGTCGCCCTTGTCGAGTGCCGCCTCGAAGGCCTTGAGCGACTGGTGGGCCGGGCCCGGCTCGGCGTAGACCTCGGTCGAGCCGGTCCAGACCATCACGCCGCGCGGGCAGCGGTGCTTCTCGAGGAAGCCGCGGATGTCGTCCTGGAGCGCCTCCGCCTTGGCCCGGAGCGATCCCTTCTTCACGTTCGGGCCGTCGAGCCGGCGCACCCATTCCTTGTCGAAGACCGCCGGCATCGGCCGGATCGCCTCGAGCTCCTCGCGCAGCGGGTCGAGGTGGTGGCGCTCCAGCACCCGGGCGCGCGAGGCGGCCGCGTAGACGTCGTCGGGGAACGGGTCCCAGCCGCCGAAGATCAGGCTCTCCAGGGGAGCGAGGGGGAGGAGCTCGCGGAGCGGCGCCCCGTGGCTGCCGCCCTCCTCCATCAGGTGCCCGAGCTGCGTGAGGCTGCCCACCGGCGCCGCGAGCTTCCTCCGCACGGCGTGCACGCCGACGATGGCGGTGGTGGCCACGGCGCCCATCCCGGGGAGGAGGACGGCGAGCTTCTCCCCCGGACGCAGGGGCTGGAGACTGGAACCGATTCGCATGTGCACCTCTGGCGGCGGCCGCCGGCTGGCGAGCCTCCCTCCAGGCGCCGGGCGGACCGCTGCCCTCCCACCCGCGCGCCGGGGCGGCAGCCGGGCTGCCGTGGAGGCCGGTTTCTACCGCAAGGCGGGCCGGGGCGAAAGGGTGACGGAGACCTCGACGGACGGCCGGATCGGCGGAACCCGGATAGACTGCTCGGCCGGCATGGACGGCCGGCGGAGGGTGCGCGTGCGACAGGGCAGGGAACGGATCCTGGCGGCGATCGACGTGGGGACCAACGCGGTCCGGCTGGAGATCGCGCGTCCGCTCCCCGACGGCTCGCTCGAGACGCTCCACCAGGAACGCGACCCCGTCCGGCCGGGCGAGGGCGTCTTCACCACCGGCTCGATCCCCAGGCCGGTGGCGGACCGGCTGCTCGGCACCCTTCGCCGGTACGGCGCGCTCTGCCGGCGCCACCACGCCCGGGTCCGGGCGGTGGCCACCAGCGCCGTCCGGGAGGCGCGCAACCGGGAGGAGATCGTCCGCCGGGCCCTGGACGAGGCGGGGATCGAGCTCGAGGTGGTGAGCGGGCGCGAGGAGGCGCGGCTCATCTGCCTCGGGGTCCTGGCCGGGCGCCCGGCGCAGGCCCGCTCGCTGGTGATCGACATCGGCGGCGGCTCGACCGAGATCGCGCCCGCGGTGGGGGAGAAGGCGACCGGGCTCTACAGCGTGGCCCTGGGGGCGGTGCGGCTCACCGAGATCTTCTCCTCGTCCAACCGGATCTCGCGGGAGCGCCTGGCGGCGATGCGCAGCTTCGCGGCCGAGGCCTTCCGCGACACCCTCCCGCCCCGGCTCCCGCGGCTCCGGAGCGCGCTCGGCTCGTCCGGCACGATCAACGCGGTGGTGGCCGCCCAGGGCGACGACCGCCGCCTCACCCGCCGGCGGCTGGAGCGGGCGGTGGAGGAGATGGCCGGCATGACCCTGGCCGAGCGCCGGCGCCGCTACGAGCCGCGCCGGGCCGAGATCATCGTGGCCGGAGCGGTGATCCTCGAGGCGGCCATGCGCCAGCTCCGCCTCGAGGCGGTGACCTCGGTGGACCGGGGGCTGCGCGACGGCGTGCTCCGCGACCTGGCGCGGCGGAGCCCCGGCCAGGCCGAGGCGGTCGCCGAGGGGCGCACCGAGGCGGTGCTCGCGCTCGGCCGGCGCTTCGCCTTCGACGAGCCCCACGCCCGGCAGGTGGCGCGCCTCGCGCTCGCGCTCTTCGACGCCCTGCCCGAGCAGCACCGCCTGCCGGCCTCCGCTCGCGGCCTCCTCGAGGCGGCCGCCCTCCTGCACGACATCGGCC
>DATKAL010000328.1:0-5708 GCA_035498135.1 Anaeromyxobacter sp. | reverse complement strand
TGGGTCTGCTCCGGGGCCTTCCCCCCCTTGGCGAGGGCGGCGGCCTTCTCCACCCCGAGCTTGCCCATCGCGGCGGGCTGCTGGGCCACGCTGGCCGCCATCTCGCAGGCGTTCACGGCCTTCACCGCGTCGTCGGTGGCGTCGAAGCCGACGATCTTGATGGGCCGCTTGCTCGCCCTGATCGCCTGGAGCGCCCCGAGCGCCATCTCGTCGTTGTGGGCGAAGACCGCGTCGATGGCGGGTTGGGCCTGGAGCACGTTCTCCATCACCGAGAGCCCCTGGGCGCGGTCGAAGTTCGCCGTCTGGCGGGCCACCACCTTCACGCCCGGACAGCTCGCCTTGAGGGCGGCGTTGAACCCCTGGCCTCGGTCGCGCGCCGCCGAGCTGCCCGGGATCCCCTCCAGCTCCACCACCTTCCCCTTCGCCCCGGCCAGCTTGCAGACCAGGTCGCCCGCCAGCTTCCCGCCGGCCACGTTGTCCGAGGCGATGTGGAAGGCCACCTTCCCGCCCGAGGCGGCCCGGTCCACGGTGATCACCGGGACGCCGGCGGCGTTGGCCCGCTCGATGGCGGGCACCACCGCGGCCGCGTCGCACGGGTTCACCAGCACCACCTTCACCTTCCGCTGCACCAGGTCCTCGATGTCGGCCACCTGCTTGTCGACCTTGTCCTGGGCGTCCAGGACCACCAGGTCGAGCCCGGCCTTGTCCGCCGCGGCCTTGGCGCCGTCGCGGAGGGTGACGAAGAAGGGGTTGTTGAGGGTCGACACCGAGAGCCCCACCGTGTCCTTGGCCAGGGCCGGCCCGGCCACCGCCACGAGGAGCGCCACCACTGCGAGCCTGCGCATGCTCCACCTCCGGTCGAGAGTCACTGCCTGCCTGCCGCCACCACCCGATCGATCAACAGCGCGCCCAGGATCACGCCTCCTTTCACGATCTGCTGGTAGAAGGCCGACACGTCGAGCAGGTTCATCCCGTTGTTCAGCACCCCGATGATCGCCGCGCCGAGGAAGGTCCCGAGCACGCCCCCGCGGCCGCCGAAGAGCGAGGTGCCGCCCACCACCACCGCGGCGATGGCGTCGAGCTCGAAGCCGCTGCCGGCGGTCGGCTGGGCGGAGTCGAGCCGCCCGGTGAGCACCAGGGCGGCGAGCGCCGCCGAGAGTCCGGAGTAGGCGTAGGTGAAGAGCTTCACCTTCCGGATGGGCAGGCCGGAGAGCCGGGCCGCCTCCTCGTTCCCGCCCACCGCGTAGATCGCCCGCCCGAGCGAGGTGAAGCGGAGGAGGAAGTGGGTGAGGGCGAGGAAGCCGAGCATCACCCAGACCGGCACCGGCACGCCGAGCGCCACCCCGTTCCCCAGCCGGTCGAAGGCCTCGGGGAGCCCGGTGATGGGGCGGCCGTCGGTGTAGACCAGGGTGACACCCCGGAAGATGGTGAGCCCGCCCAGGGTGGCGATGAACGGGGCGATGCCGGCCGAGGCGACGAACAGGCCGTTCACCAGCCCGAGAGCGGCCCCCAGCGCCAGGGCGGCGATCATCGCCAGCGGCGGCGGGAGGCCGCCGGCGGCGAGGCCGGCCGCCACCGCGCCGCAGAGCGCCAGGGCGGAGCCGACCGAGAGGTCGATCCCCGCCCCCAGGATCACGGTGGTCATCCCGAAGGCGATCAGGGCGTTCACCGAGATCTGCCGGAGGACGTTGAGGAGGTTGGGGGCGGTGAGGAAGCGGGGGGAGAGGAGGGCCAGCGCCGCCACCAGCGCCCCGAAGGCGAGGGCGATGCCGTACCGCGAGAGCCAGTCACGCCACCTGCGCGCCGGTGACACGGGCCACGACCTCCTCTCGCGCCAGCGGCGCCTGGAGCTCCCCCACGATCCGCCCCCCGCGGAACACCAGCAGCCGATCGCACAGCCCGCAGAGCTCCCCGGTGTCGCTGGAGGAGACGACCAGCCCCAGCCCCTCGCGTGCGAGCCCGTCGAGCAGGGCGTAGAGCTCCTGTCGGGTGGCGACGTCCACGCCCCGGGTCGGCTCCTCGAGGAGGAGCACCGCCGGGGCGGTGGCGAGCCCCTTCGCCAGGACCAGCTTCTGCTGGTTCCCGCCGGAGAAGGTCCCCGCCGGTCGCTCCGGGTCGGGGGGGCGCACGGAGAGCCGGCCGAACCAGCCGTCCGCCAGGCGCCGCTCCTCCCGCCGCCGCATCACCCCGAGCCGCTGCAGCCGCCGGAGCACCGAGAGGACCACGTTCTCCCGCGCGGCCAGCCCCAGGACCAGCCCCTGCGACTTCCGGTCGGCCGGGACGAGGAAGACTCCCCGGGCGAGCGCGTCCGCCGGCCGGTGGAGGGTCCTTCCCTGCCAGCGGGCCGCGCCCCGCAATCCGAACATCGCCTCGAGCGCCTCGGTCCGCCCGGAGCCCACCACGCCGGCGAGCCCCACCACCTCGCCCCGGCGGAGCTCGAGGGAGAGCGGGGCCAGGCCGGGCGCCTCCACCTCGAAGGTCCCGAGGTGCTCGTCGAGCCGGTGCGGGGTCCGCTGGTAGGCGTGGACCTCGCGCCCCACCATCAGCTCCACCACCCGCGCCGGGGTGAGCTCCGCCCGGGCCGCGGTCGCCACCCGGGCGCCGTCGCGGAGCACCGTGACCCGGTCGGCGAGCTCGAAGATCTCCTCCAGCCGGTGGCTGATGTAGGCGACCGCCACCCGCTCCTCGCGGAGCCGCCGGATGAGCCGGAAGAGCTGCTCCACCTCGGCGGCGGAGAGCGTGGCGGTGGGCTCGTCGAAGACCATCACCCGGGCCCGCTGGGCGAAGGCGCGGGCCACCGCCACGAGCTGCTGCTCGCCCGCGCCCAGGGAGCGGACCAGCGCCTCCGGCGCGATCTGGAGCCCCATCTGCGCGAGCAGCTCCCGAGCCCGGGCCCGCAGCCGGCCGTAGGCGACCAGCGGGGGGAGCTTCCCCAGGGCCAGGTTCTCCGCCACCGACAGGTCGGGGACCAGGGTGAGCTCCTGGTAGACCATCACGATCCCGGCCCGCTGGGCCTCGGTGACGCTCCGGAGCCGCAGCGGGGCGCCGCCGAGCCGCACCGACCCGGCGTCCGGCGCGAGGGCGCCCGACAGCACCTTCATCAGGGTCGACTTGCCCGCGCCGTTCTCGCCCACCAGGGCGTGGACCTCGCCCGCCTCGAGGTCGAGGTCCACGCCGCGGAGCGCCTCCACGCCCCCGAAGCGCTTGCGGACGTCGCGCATCTCGAGGAGCGCCACGGGAGGGCCCTCTAGAACACCACCCCGCTCGAGAGCAGGACGTTGGCGTAGGGGGTGAACTCGCCGGTGCGGACCACGGCCCGGGCGCCCGCGGTGCGCCGCTTCAGCTCCTCGTGGGGCACGAGCTCGATCCCGCCCTTCGCCACCTTGGGCAGGGCGAGGAGCCGGCCGCGCACCGCCGCGAGGAAGGGCGCCGGGGGGACGGTCTCGATCTCGGAGGCCAGCGCGGCGCGCTCCACCTCCATCTCCGAGAGGACCGCGTCCAGGACCTCTAGGAAGCCGGGCTTCCCCGGGGCGAAGGCGAGGTCGATCCGCTCGGGGCCCGACGGGACCGGCAGGCCGGCGTCGGCGATCACCACCAGGTCGCCGTGCCCGAGGCTCGCCACCACCCGCGCCAGCGCGGGATGGAGGATCGTGCCGCGCTTCATCTCGACACCGTCCTCTCCGGCGCGGAACGTCGGAGCGGCCCGCGCCCTCGTGCACCGTCGGTGCGGAGGAGCAGAGCACCTTTCCCGGTCTCGGTCATGGGGCGTTTCGTCCGGGCGCGCGGAGACGACCCGGGTGGGGCGAGGGACGGCAGCGCGGCGAGCGGGTGAGGCGCGGCCCGGGGGCGAGCCGGGGGCAAAGGAGCGACGGCCGCGGGCGCGGAGGGCGCCGCGGCCTCGAGGAACGGGCGCCTGCTACTCGTTCGCCGGGGCGGGCGCAGCGGGAGGCGCCGGCGGCGCGGCCGCGGGCGGCGTGGCGGGCGCGGTCGCCGGCGGGCTCGCGGGCGCCGGAGCGGCCGGAGGCGGCGGCTCGGCGGTCACGGCGAGCTGGTACTTGATGGCGGTCCCCACCACCAGCGTGTGGCCGAACTCGTTCAGCACCTGCTCGCGCTCGATGATCACCGCGTCGGCGCCGAGCTCGCAGGCCTTGGGGCGGAGCACCTCGAGCGCCCCGCCCTTCGGCACGGCCGTGACGTGGTCCTCGAGCTGGGCCAGCGGGACGTACGGGGTGAGCGGCTTCTCGCGGAGGAAGGGGACCGGGCAGTCGGCGGGGCGCGGGGGCCCGGCCACGGCGCCGGTGGGGGTGACCTTCACCCCGCTGCAGGCGGCGAGGGCGAGGGAGGCGAGCGCGAGCGGGGCGAGCCGGGTGGCCTTCATGGAGCCGGTCTCCTTGGGAGGTGCGGGGAGCGAGAATAGCAGAGGGGAGCGGAAGCCGAGGCTCCCGCTCCCCTCGGAACTTCAGCCAGCCACTAGAAGAAGTTGTAGTGGAACGTGGCGTTGACGCGGTTCATCGTGCCCTTGTCCTCGGGCGTGCCGCCGCCGGTGAAGGACTTCCACTGGCCCCAGGTGTACTCGATGCCGAACTCGGCGTTCTTCGCGAAGGTGTAGAAGGTGTTCGCGAAGATCTGGGTGAAGTCCTTCTGCACGGCGTTGGTCGCGGCGACGCCGTCGACCTTCGCGTCCTGCACCCAGGAGTAGGCGCCGATCAGGTTCGACCGGAACTCGGGGTTCCACACGTGCGTGTAGCCGGCGTGCACGCCCCACATCGTCCAGAGGACGATGCTGCCCGCGCTGTCGATGGAGACGCCGGGGTACCCGTCGTTCCCGATCGCCGCGGAGTTCAGCAGGTAGCGGCCGATGGCCGGGCCGCCGGCGAACTGGGCGACCAGGGTGTCGGCGCCGACCTTGGCCGAGCCGGAGACCGCAAACCCGAAGGCCTCCTTCGACTTGGGCGACTGGTCGAGGTACGTGGTGCCCGCGAGGTAGGCGTGGTTGAGCGTCTGGAGGACGCCACGGACCGAGACGGTGCCCCAGGCCCCGCCGTAACCGAAGTTGGCGTGGATGTCGGGGAGGGTCTGGTAGCGGCTGCTGGCGCCGTACTGATCGCCGCGGTTGTTCTCGACCGCGAGGGCGAGGGTGGCGGCGGGGGCGAGGTTGAACGTGTAGCGGATCATCGGGTTACGGACCAGGGCGAGGGTGCCCGGGCCGTTGAAGTCCACCGTATCCGGCGCGGCGTTCAGGTCGAGGAAGGTCGACCAGGTCTGGCCGACGAGCAGGCCGCCGACCGTGCCGTAGGCGTGGCGGAGGCGAAAGAGCACCGAGTTCGTGTAGGTCTCGCTCTGGAAGCCGTTCGGGCCGTTGAAGTCACCCTCGACCTTCACGCCCACGTCGCCGATCTTGGTGGGGGTGTTGGTCTGGATGCCGAAGCGGCTGGTGCGCGCGGTCATGTAGACCTGCGGCTTCACGTGCTTGGCGTAGTTCGAGTTGTCGGAGGGGACGGCGGGAAGGATCGTCGCCCAGTCCGAGTTCTCGATCCCGTCCGGACGGCCGCTGAAGTCGATGGTCGTGTCGAGCTGCGCGTACCCGTAGAACTTGATGGTGCTGTCGGTGCCCGGGATCTTGAAGACGCCGGGGGCGTCAGCCGCGCGGCTGACGGCGGGGATCGCCAGCGCGAGCGCGAGGGCGATTGCGAGATTGAAACGCTTCA
>DATKAL010000327.1:0-14145 GCA_035498135.1 Anaeromyxobacter sp. | reverse complement strand
AGGAGGCGGCCCTCTTCGTCCCCTCCGGCTCCATGGCCAACCAGGTGGCGCTGGGCAGCCTGACCCGCCCCGGCGACGAGGTGATCTGCGACCAGGGGGCCCACTGCATCTCCTTCGAGACCGGGGCGCTGGCGGCGCTCTGGGGAGTGCAGGCCCGGACGGTCGCGGCGGCGCGCGGCCTCCTCGAGCCGGCCGCGGTCGAGGCGGCGATCCGCCCGGAGGGCGACGCCTACCCGCGCACCCGGGTGATCGAGCTCGAGAACACGCACAACCGCGGGGGCGGGGCGGTCTACCCGCTCGAGCGCGTCCGGGCGCTGGGGGAGCTGGCCCGCCGCCGCGGCCTCCACGTCTACCTGGACGGCGCCCGCCTCTGGAACGCCTGCGCCGCCTCCGGCCACCGTCCGGCGGACTACGCCGCGGAGGCGACCCTGGCCTCGGTCTGCCTCTCGAAGGGGCTGGGGGCGCCCGCCGGCTCGGTGATCTGCGGCCCGCGGGACCTGGTGGCTCAGGCGCGGCGCTTCCGCAAGCGGCTCGGCGGAGCGATGCGGCAGTCGGGGGTCCTGGCCGCGGCCGGGCTCCACGCCCTCGAGCACCACCTCTCCCGGCTCCCCGAGGACCACGCCAACGCCCGGCGGCTCGCCGAGGGGCTCTCGGCGCTCGGGGCCGAGCTCCCGCTGCCGGTCGAGACCAACCTCGTCTTCGCCGTCTTCGCCGGGCGGAGCGCGGCCGAGCTCTCGCAGCGGCTCCGGGCCGAGGGCGTGCTGGCGAACCCCGAGGGCTCGCGGCCGGACATGCTCCGCCTGGTCACCCACCTCGACGTGGCCCGGGCCGATATCGAGGAGGCGCTCCGCCGGGCGGCGCGCGCGCTCTCCGCGTAGCGCGGCGCCGGCCAGGGCGCACCCGGACCCACAGCGTCCCCGCCCCACCCCCGGGGCGGCCGGCGCCGGGCGCGTGCTAACGTTCTCCCGTCGTGCGTCACCGCTCGTTCCCGCCCGCCCCGCTCCTCGCTCCGCTGCTCGCCGCCCTGGCCGGCTGCGCCGGAGAGCGCCCGGCGACCATGACGTTCGCCGAGGCGGGGCTGGGCGAGGCGGGGGCGGCCGAGCCGGAGGAGCGCGTCCCGCCCCCGGTGGCGAACCCGGCCCCGCAGGCGGTCGCGGCGGAGGTCCCGGCCGGCCCGCCCATCGACGCCGCCCTGATCCGGTTCGCCGCCGAGGCGCGGGCGCGGCGCGGCCTCCACGCCGCCGGCCGCGGGTTCCCGGAGGAGACGGCCCTCGCCTGGCGCGCCCTCGACGCCGAGCTCGACGCCTACCTGGCCCGGGCCCTCCCCCAGACGCCGCTCCTCGAGCTGGTCCGCGCCCGCGTGACCGTCGAGGCGGAGTGGGAGTACGACGAGCGGCGGTTCGGCCCGGCGCCGGGGCCCCTGCGGGCGGAGGTCCAGGCCCGCGTGGCGCGGCTCGCCGGCCGGATGGAGACCGCCCGGGCGCTCGGGCTGGCGCTCTTCGCCAGGCCCGCCCCGGCCCGGCTCCGCTGGCCGATCGAGCAGGCCGGGATCTCCTCCACGTTCGGGGTGCGGGTCGATCCGCTCGACGGGCGACACCGCATGCACGCCGGGATCGACCTCGCCGCCGAGAAGGGGCGCGTGGTGGGCGCCGCCGCGGCGGGCTGGGTGGTGCGGGCGGGCTTCGCCGGCGGCTACGGGCTGATGGTGGAGGTGCGCCACCCGGGTGATCTCACCACCCGCTACGGCCACCTCTCCGCGATCCTCTGCGCGCCGGGCGACGCGGTCGACGCGGGGCACCCGCTCGGCCTGGTGGGGCGCACCGGGCGCACCACCGGGCCGCACCTGCACTTCGAGGTCTGGCGCGGGGGAGAGCCGCGAGATCCCCTCGCCTGGCTCGGCGCCGGCCCGGCCGCCCCGGCCGGCTCCGGCGTCGGCGGCGAGTGAGCAAAGAAAATGGGCGCCCTGATCGCAGGGCGCCCTGATCCCACCCTCCCCCGGTAGCCTGGCCTCAATGCTTCATCACGGGGCTGGTGTCTGCGAGTATCGGCACCGCGGGCCGCGGGGTCAACCGTGGGTCTCGCAAGGGAGCACGATAAATGATCCAGGTCATGGGCTGGGTCCTCCCCGTGCTGCTGGCGACCGTCCGGGAGGTGTCGGCGGGGTCCGACCTCGCGGCCGCCGCGGCCGCCTCCAGGGACGGGGACGTGCTCCGGCTCGGCCCCGGGGAGCACCACGGGAGCCTCGGCCGCCTCGGCGGGACGATCCGGATCGAGGGGGCGGGCCTGGGGAGGACCGAGGTGGTCGCGCCGGAGGGCGAGGACGGCCTGGTGGTGACCGGCGGCGACGTGTCGGTCGCCGGGCTCGCGCTCCGCGCCGGCCAGGGTCGCGCCGGCGTGAAGGTGCTCGGGGGCGTGGCACGGATCGCGGACGCGGCCCTGGTCGGGGGCGCGGCCGGTGCCTTCGTCGACGGCGGGCGCCTGGAGGGAACCGGGGTCGAGCTGTCGGGTGGCTACGGGCTCCTGGCCCGCGCCGGCGCCGCGATCCTGGAGGACGGCTCGGCCCGGGGGGAGCGCGACGGGGTCGCGATCCTCCGGGGCGCCCGCGCCGTCCTCCGCCGCTTCGCGCTCACCGGCCCGTCGGGCGAGGCGGGCCTGGCCCTTTCGGGCGGTGAGGCCACGCTCGAGGCGGTGGTGATCCGGAGCCCCGGCCCGTCGGGCGCCGCGGTGGACGGCGGCGGGGTGCTCGAGGCCGTGGAGCTGGACGTCTGGGGGACGGTGGAGCGGGAGGGGATGCTGGGAGACTGCCTGCAGGTCCGCCGGGGTACCGTCCGGCTCACGGGCGGGGCGCTCGTCGGCTGCGGGGGAGCGGCGGTCGAGGCGGCCGGCGGGAGCCTCTCGCTCCGGGGCGTCGACGCGCGGGGCGGCGAGGCGGGGTGCGTGGTGGTGGTCGAGGGGGCCGCGGCGGAGCTGGTGGGGAACGTCTGCGCAGGGCACGGACCGGGGCTGGTGGCGGCGAGCGGCGCCCGGGCCGCGGCGCGCATGAACCGATGGCGGACCGACCCGGCGATGTGGGTGGACTGCGGTGCGGGTGCCCGGATCGAGGTGGGTCGGGGCGAGTCGGTCCGGGCGCCCTGCCGGGCGGCTCCCTGAGGCGCGATCCCGCTCCGCTTCGATGGACAAACGGGCGCGGGCGTGACAGGTTCTGCACGTCGGACCCCGTGGAATCGCCGCGCCGGAGCGGGCCTGGCCCGTCCGGCGCCGCTGGCGCGGTCGGTCACCGCGCCCGGCGCCCGAGGAGGACCGCGCACCCATGCAGATCAACCTGCGCAAGGCGATGTTCGTCCTCCCGAACCTCTTCACGGTCAGCTCCATCTTCCTCGGCTTCTACGCCCTCACCCTGTGCGCGGGCGACGCCACCCCGGCCCAGCTCTACCAGGCCGCCCTCTCGATCTTCTTCGCCATGTTCTTCGACGCGTTCGACGGGCGCGTCGCCCGCATGACGAAGACCCAGTCCGACTTCGGGGTGCAGCTCGACAGCCTCGCCGACGTGATCTCCTTCGGCGCCGCCCCCGCCCTCCTCGTCTACAAGTGGGCCCTCGCCCCGCTCGGCTTCCTCGGCCTCTTCGTCTCCTTCGCCTACGCGGCCTGCGGCGCCCTCCGCCTGGCGCGCTTCAACGTGCTCGCGCAGCGCGGCGACAAGGGCTCGTCCCGCTTCTTCGTCGGGCTCCCCATCCCCCTGGCCGCCGGCACCATCACCGCACTCGTGATCGCCCACTACCGGGAGTTCCGGGAGGCGACCGACGCCGCCACCCGCGTCCCGGTGCTGGTGGTGGTGGCGCTGCTCGCCTTCCTCATGGTCTCCACGGTCCGCTACCGGACCTTCAAGGACGTCCACATCTCCGCCCGCAGCCTGGCGGTGTTCGCCGTCCTCACCGGGGTGGGGGTGGCGGTCGGGGTGGCGACCCGGGCCTCCTTCGTGCTCGTGGTCTACATGGGCGCGTACATCGCCATGGGGCTCGCCGAATCGATCCTGGAGAAGGCGCGGCCGGCGCTGGACCGCGCGCGCCTCCCGCCCTCGGTGCGCGCCGAGCTGGACGCGGACGAGGCGCTCGAGGCGGAGCCCGAGGACGTGGACGGGGACAAGGAAGAGCAGGACGAGTACATCTAGGGCGTGACCGCGCCCGCCTCCCCCGAGCCCGCCTCCCTCGTCGATCGGCTGCGCGCCCGCGGCCGCCGCCGCGGGCCGCGCCCCTCCCGCCCGCCGGACGCCTGGGTGCTCCTCGCCGCCTGGGGGCCCTGCGGCTTCGCGCCGGTCGCCCCCGGCACCTTCGGCACGCTCGGGGCGATCCCGCTCTACCTGGCCCTCTCCCGGCTGCCCTGGCCCGCCTACCTGGCGGCCACCGCGGCGGTGGCGATCGTCGGGGTGGTGGCGGCGGACCGGGCCGGCCGGTACTGGGGCGTCGCCGACGCCTCGCCCATCGTCATCGACGAGGTGGCCGGCTACCTCGTCACCATGGCCGCGGTCCCGTTCTCCTGGACCGCGGCGCTGGCCGGGTTCGCCCTCTTCCGCCTCCTCGACGTGACCAAGCCTTGGCCGGCCTCGGCCTTCGACCGGGTGAAGAGCGGGTTCGGGGTGGTGATGGACGACGTGGCGGCCGGCGCCTGGGCCTGCCTCGCGCTCCGGCTGGCGCTGCCGCTGCTGCGAGGCCTGCCGTGACCCCGGTGGTCGAGATCCTCTCCACGGGCGACGAGCTCCTCACCGGCCAGGTGGTGGACACCAACTCCACCTGGCTCATGGACCGGCTCTGGGACCTGGGCGTGATGGTGCGCCGGAAGACCCTGGTCGGCGACGACCGCCCGGACCTCCTCGCGGCGATCCGGGAGACCACCGGCCGCGCCGACCTGGTGGTGATGAGCGGCGGGATGGGGCCGACCGAGGACGATCTCACCTCGGAGTGCGTGGCCGCCGTCCTGGGCGTGCCGCTGGAGCATCACGCGCCCTCCCTCGCCGCCATCGAGGAGCGCTTCCGCCGCTTCGGCCGGCCG
Source organism: Anaeromyxobacter sp. (assembly GCA_035498135.1). Taxonomy (GTDB): domain Bacteria; phylum Myxococcota; class Myxococcia; order Myxococcales; family Anaeromyxobacteraceae; genus Anaeromyxobacter. The sequence continues at coordinate 9,099 of DATKAL010000327.1, read as the reverse complement.
ATGACCCCGAACAACGCCAAGCAGGCGCGCTTCCCCCGGGGGGCGGAGGTGATCCCGAACCGCTTCGGGACCGCGCCCGGGTTCGCGGTCCGCGTCGGCCGCGGGGAGGTGGTCTGCCTGCCGGGCGTGCCGGTCGAGTTCAAGGGGCTCTGCGAGGAGTGGCTCCTCCCCCGGCTCGCCGGCCGCCTGGACGAGGTCCCCTCGGCCCGCGTCCTGAAGCTCTTCGGCATCGGGGAGTCGGCCGCCGACCAGGCGATGCGGCCGGTGATGGACGACCCGGCCAACGCCGGGGTGCGGTTCGGCTTCCGCGCCCACTGGCCGGAGGTCCACGTGAAGTGGTCCGTGCCCGGGCCGGACGCGCCGGCCCGGGCGGAGCGGATCACCGCCGCGGTGCGGGCGATCTTCGGCGAGGCGGTCTGGGGCGAGGGCAAGGAGGAGCTGCCCGAGGTGGTGGTGGCGCGGCTCGCCGCGCGCGCGGAGCGGGTGGCGGTGGCGGAGAGCTGCACCGGCGGCCTCCTCACCGAGCTCGTCACCCGCGTGCCCGGCGCCTCGGCGGTCCTCGACCTCGGGGTGGTGGCCTACGCCAACGAGATGAAGGAGGCGCTGGTCGGGGTGGGCCACGACCTCCTCGCCGCCCATGGGGCGGTCTCCGAGCCGGTGGCGCGGGCGCTGGCGGAGGGGGCGCGGCGGACCGGGCGGGCGGCCTGGGGGCTGGGCGTCACCGGGATCGCCGGGCCCACCGGCGGGACGCCCGAGAAGCCGGTCGGGACGGTCCACCTGGCGCTGGCGGGGCCGGGCGGGACGAGCGCGGTGGCACGCCTCTACCGCGGCGACCGGGAGCGGATCCGCCGCCAGGCCGCGTACGAGGCGCTGAACCTCCTCCGCCTGGCGCTGCGCTGATCGTGAGGACCAGGAGGGCGGCCGCGCGACGCGGCGCGCCGTCCGCCGCCCGGACGCCGGAGTCGCGATTTCGACTCCGCGTGAAACCCGGACGGGGCTTTGACCGCCGAATCGATTGCGGGGCCTCCGGGCGGGACCCAAGACGTGCGGCCCATGAGCCGACCCCTCGCCGCCTCGCTCGTCCTCCTCTTCACCGCCGCCTGCTCGTCCTCCGCCAGCTCGCCGGACCCGTGCACGGGCGTCTCCGGCGCCTGCGTCGGGTTCTCCTCCTCCACCTCCACCGCGCAGATCGTGGCCACGCTGGCCCAGGCCGCCTCCGACACCACCTACGCCTTCGCGCCGGGGACCTACGCCTTCGGGAGCAACATCGAGATCCTCATCACCGCCACGGCGGGGAAGAACCTCACCATCCAGGGGGCGGGGAGCGGTCAGACCATCCTCGACTTCAAGAGCAGCACCTCCGGCAACCCGGGGCTGAACGTCACCGGAACCCTCCCCCCTCCCCCGGCCGACCCGCCGGCGGGCTCGACCCCGGACGCCTTCACCCTCCGCGGGCTCACCCTCCGCGACCCGCCCCAGGTCGACGGCTTCAAGGCCAAGGACGTGGACGGCCTCCACGTCGACGACGTCTCGGTCTACTGGACCACCCCCGATCCGACCGCCGCCACGGTCGGCACCTCGACCCACGGCGGCTACGGGCTCTACCCGGTGGAGTCACGCCACGTCCTCATCGAGCGCTCCTTCACGAGCGGCGCCACCGACACCGGGATCTACGTGGGGCAGTCGCAGGACATCGTGGTCCGGAACAGCGAGGCCACCGGGAACGTGGCCGGGATCGAGATCGAGAACAGCTACCGGGCCCAGGTCTACGGCAACCACTCCCACGACAACGCGGGCGGCATCCTGGTCTTCAGCCTTCCGGGGCTGAAGCAGCCCGACTGCCACGACGTGAGCGTCTTCCAGAACCTGATCACGTCGAACAACCACGAGAACTTCGCCCCCGAGGCCGGGATCGTCTCCATCGTGCCGCCCGGGACCGCCCTGGTGGTGATGGCCGCCCACGACGTCGAGATCCACGACAACCAGGTGAGCGGGAACCGGAGCGACGTCTTCAGCGCCATCAGCTACTTCCTCACCGGCCTCGACCCGGGCACCGGACCCTACGATCCGTTCCCCCGGCGCGTCTCGTTCCACGACAACACCGTCTCCAACAACGCCTGGGACCCGTGGACCACCCCGCCGCCCGGCGCGCCCGGGCTGGGCGACGTGCTCGCCGGGATCCAGGCCCTCTACTCGCTGCCGGCGATCCCCGACCACATCTGGGACGGCGTCCCCGACCCGGCCGTGCTCGCCGGTGACCCGACCAACCCCAATCCCCAGGCCGTCTGCATCGGGGCCTCGTCGAGCTTCCTGAACCTCGGGACCGGGATGAGCGCCTCCGGCCCCACCTTCAGCCCCACCTTCACCACGACCGGCTTCGGCTGCTCGAACCCGACGCCCGTCCCGCCGTCGGGGATCGCGGGGCTCTGATGCGGCGCCTCTCCGGCCTCGCGGCCGCCGCCGTGCTGGCGGCCTGCGGGGGCGGGGGCGGCTCCCCGGCGGCCCCTCCTCCCCCGTGCCAGGGGCCGGCGGCGGTGGCCGGCCTCGCCGCCCTCCCCGCCCAGCTCTCCGCGCTCTGCGTCCTCGAGGCGCGCCAGGGGGCGGTCGTCCCCCTCCCCGGGGTGGTCCCCTACGACCTCAACACCCCGCTCTTCTCCGACTACGCGCTCAAGACCCGGCTCCTCTACGTGCCGCCCGGGGTGGCGGTGGCCTACGACGCGGCGAGCGCCCTCGAGCCGCCGGTCGGGACCATCGTCGCCAAGACCTTCGCCTTCGCCCCGGACCTGCGCGCGCCCGACGTCGGACGGACCCTGGTCGAGACCCGGATCCTGGCGCGGACCGCCGCCGGGTGGCTGGCGGGGAGCTACGTCTGGAACGGCGCCCAGACCGACGCCGTCCTCGCCCCCGGGGGCGAGGCGCGGAGCGTCACCTTCGTCTCCCCCTCGGGCACCACGGTGACCGCCGCCTACCGCGTCCCCAGCGTCCCGCTCTGCTCGCGCTGCCACGCCGACCAGGCGGACGGCCAGCTCCACCTCATCGGCCCCACCGCCCGCAACCTGAACCGCGACCTGGCCTACGACTCCGGCGCCGAGAACCAGCTCGCCCACTGGAGCCGGCTCGGGATCCTCACCGGCGCCCCCGCGCCCGACCAGGCTCCGCGGCTCCCGGTCTGGAACGACCCCTCCACCGGCACCGTCGAGCAGCGGGCGCGCGCCTGGCTGGAGGTCAACTGCGCCCACTGCCACTCGCCCACCGGGCTCGCGAGCAACACCGGCTTCTACCTGGGGACCGCGGTCACCGACCCGTACCAGCTCGGCACCTGCAAGCCGCCGGTGTCCGCCGGGCCGGGGGCCGGCTCGCTCCTCTTCGACCTCGTCCCCGGGGCGCCGGACCGGTCGATCCTGGTCCACCGGATCTCGGTCGACGCGAGCGACCCGGCCGCCATCATGCCGCCGGTGGGGCGGAGCGTGGTCGAGGTGGAAGGCGTCCAGCTCGTCCGCGACTGGATCGCGGGGATGCCCGCGCAGACTTGCCCGTAGGCCGACGAAGCGGCCCGGCCTGGCTCCGCCGCGTCGACGTCGGGTCGCGCTCGGGAAGCCCCAGACTTCGGGGAGGTGCGGGGTGCAGATCAGCGGACGGCTCGCGGTGGTGACCGGCGCGTCGAGCGGCATCGGGGAGGCCGCGGCTCGCCTCCTCGGCCGGCGCGGCGCCCGGGTGGCCCTGGTGGCCCGCTCGCAGGGGCCGCTCGAGGCGGTGGCGGCCGGGGTCCGGACGGGCGGCGGGACCGCCTGGGCCTTCCCCGCCGACCTCTCCCGCCCGGAGGAGATCGCGCGGGTCGCGGCCGCGATCCAGGCGGAGGCGGGGCTCCCCGATCTGCTTGTGAACAACGCCGGGGCGGGACGGTGGCGGGCGGTCGACGAGACCAGCCTGGAGGAGGCAGCGGAGCTGATCGCCGTCCCGTACCTGGCGGCGTTCGGAATGACCCGGGCCTTCCTCCCCGGGATGATCGCCCGGGGGAGCGGGTGGATCGTCAACGTCACCTCGGCGGTCGCTCACCTGATGGTGCCCGGCGCGACCGCCTACGGCGTCGCCCGCTGGGCGATGCGGGCCTTCAGCGCGGGGCTGCGCGCCGATCTCCGCGGCACCGGGGTGGGCGTGACCCTGGTCACCGCCGGGAAGGTGTCGACCCCCTACTTCGCCCACAACCCGGGCTCCGAGGAGCGCATCCCCCGGATCGCCCGTCTGGCCCCGACGCTCTCGCCCGAGGAGGTGGCGGAGGCGATGCTCCGCGGCGTGGAGCGGGAGCGGCGCGAGGTCCTCGTCCCGCGCCTGGTCCGGTTCCTGGTCTGGGCCCACCGCCACTGGCCAGGGCCGGTCGGGGCGCTGATCGAGCTGGGCGGCTGGCGCCGGCCGGAGGGCGGGGGCGCCGGCCGAGCGCCGCATGGCTAGGTCGCGGGCCCGCCCGGGCTCGCCGTCGCCTCGACCGGCCGGCAGAAGAGCTCGAGGAACCGCGCCCAGCCCAGCATGCCGGCGCCCGTGGCCATCAGCTGCTCGTGCAGCTCGCCGGCGGCGGCGAGCAGCTCCGGGACGGGGCGGGGCGCGTACCGGGCGGCGAGCCCTCCGTCCTCGAGCACCCGCCGCACCAGCCCCTGGACGTTCGCGCCGCGCCCCTCGAGCCGGCCGCCGCGGTCGAGGAGCCAGCCGACCAGCTGCCCGATCCGCTCGCGGATCACCACCCGGACCTTCGCCCCGCCGGCCACCAGCGCCTCGTTGACCGCGTCCGGCTCCGCCTCTCGCACCAGGAGCCAGGTGAGCGAGCGCTCCGCCGTGAACCCTGCCCGCTCCAGGGCGGCGCGGCACAGCGCCTCCTCCTCGGGCGGACAGCGGATGCGGACCACCGGCTCGGCGAGGGGGCGCATCCGGCCTTGGTAGCGGCCGGCGCGGCGCGGCGCAACCGGGTGGACCCCTCGCCCGCCGCGCGCCGCCTGGTTACATCGCTCCGGTGACCGGACCCCCACCCGCCGGCCCACCCGGCCCGGACGACGACCTGGAGCGACTCCGCGGCCGGAGCGGCCTCTCGCTGGACGCCGAGGGGCGCTTCCTCCACCGCGGCGAGCCCGTCACCCACCCCCGCACGCTCGAGGCCCTCTGGCGCTCCCTCTCGCGCACACCGGACGGCCGGTACCAGGTGGCCATCGGCCGCGAGCGGGCCTACGTCGAGGTCGAGGACGCGCCCTACGCCGTCCGGGCGGTGACCCCGAGCCCGGCCGGAGGCGCCCCGCTGCTCCACCTCAGCGACGGCACCGCCGAGCCGCTCGATCCCGCCGGGCTGACCTGCGGCGCCGACGGCGTCCTCCGCTGCCGGGTGAAGGGCGGGCACCGGGCCCGGTTCACGCGCGCCGGCCAGCTGGCGCTCGGCGCGGCGCTCTCCGAGGACCCTCCCGGGTCGGGTCGCTTCGTACTGTACGTGAACGGCGAGCGGCGGTCCGTCGGGCGCGAATGATGGGGCGGCCCTTCCCGGACGCGGTATCCTTCGGATCGCTCGCCCGCCGTTCGGGCCTCCCTGACCCCCGGATGCGACGCCTCCTCCTCGCGCTGTGCTCCCTGGCGGTCCCCCTGGCGGGCACGGCCCAGAGCCTGGCGCCCCAGGGGCTCGATCTGGCGGACGAGTACCGGCTCATGGACCGGCTCGAGCAGCGCCGGTTCGAGCGCAAGCCGGAAGGCGACCTTGAGCAGGTGTTCGTGGTGCCGGAGCGGCCCGGGCAGAACCAGGTCTCCTGGTACCGCTTCGACTGGCACTACCTCGACGTCCCCGCGCCCGGCGGCGGGCCGGGTGGGATCCGGCTCTACTACTACCAGTCCGAGCGGCCCCAGGCCGAGCGCGCGCTGCCCGCCATCCAGAGCGCCTACGCCCGGCTGGTGGAGGCGTTCCACTACAGCCCCTCCCGCCGGATCCCCTACTTCCTCTACGCCACCCAGCGGGAGTTCCAGACCCAGAACATCTTCCAGGTGAGCGAGTCGGTGCTGGGCGTGACCTCCCCCGAGGACCTCAAGATGACCGTCCCCTACTTCGGGGATCACTCCCGGTTCATCGAGGTCTCCACCCACGAGATGGTCCACCAGTTCCACATCCAGAAGATGATGGAGCAGGCGGGGGCGGAGGACATCGTCTCGCCCATCCAGTACCTCCCGCTCTGGTTCACCGAGGGGATCGCCGAGTACTACTCCAAGGGCGGGATCGACGCCGAGACCGCCACCTTCCTCCGCGACCTCCTCTTCAACCCCGACCCCGAGCGCCACTACGAGGTCCTGCCCTTCGCCGAGGACCGGCTCCGCGGCTACATCCCGACCTACAAGCTCGGGCAGGCGCGGATCGCCTTCATCGCCGAGGAGTACGGGCGGGAGAAGATCCAGGCCTTCATCGAGCAGGCCTACCTGATGGGCGAGCCCGCCGGCCGGTCCGCCGCGGGGCGCGGCTTCGCCGGCCTGGTCCGGCGGGTCCTGAACGAGCCGCTCGAGCAGGTGGACGCGCGCTGGCGGGCCTGGCTCCGGCGCCGGTACTACCCCCAGTACCTCGAGGCGCGGCAGGACCTCTCCGACGTCCACGAGCTCCGGCTCCCGATCGAGCCCGAGTCGTTCAGCGCCTCGGCCGACGGGCAGGTCCTCGTCCTCCGCGGGATCGACCGGCAGCGCGGCCGCGCCCGGGTCTTCCTGGTCGACGTGCACAACCCGCGGAACCCCGTAGAGCTCGCCTCCGACGAGACGCCCGGGTTCGAGACCCTCCACCCCGTCGAGTACGGGATCACCGCGGTGGGGGACGGGATCCTCGCCTACTCCGCCCAGGACGGCTACGGGGACCGCCTCTACGTCCACCACTACCGGCGGGTGGGCAAGGAGGGGGGGAAGCCTCCGCCCCACGTCGAGGTCAGCCCCCGGCGCGGGATCGACGTCCGGCCCCCGGAGGGCGGGCGCTTCATCGTCATCGCCGACCCCGCCTTCTCCCCCGACTCGAAGGAGATCGCCTTCGTGGGGGTGGCCTCGGACGGCCAGCAGGACATCTACGTGGTGCCCGCCACCGGCGGGACCGCCCGGCGCCTGACCAACGACTTCTTCTCGGAGAAGGACCTGGCCTGGTCGGCGCAGGGCATCTTCTACTCCTCGGACGCCACGGACCACGGGCGGCCCAACCTGTTCCGCCTCGATCCGGCCACGGGGGTCCGCACCCGCCTCACCACCGCCCCGACCAGCGACCGCCACCCCCATCCCCAGGCGGACGGCTCGGTCCTCTTCTCCTCCGACGCCGGCGGGACCTCCGACCTGTTCCTCCTCGACCACGGGCGGATCCGCCGGCTCACCCACTTCGCCACCGGCCTCTCCAACCCCGCCCTCGCCCCCCGCGGCCACGGCGCCTACGCCAGCACCTTCTACGGCGGGCTGTTCCGCCTGGTGGAGGTCCCGAGGGTCGCCTGGCTGGAGGAGCCTCCCGCCCTGGTGGCCGCCGCCGCGGGCGAGCCGCTCCCCATCCCGGCGGCGTCCTTCCCCCCCGAGCCGCCGCGCTACGATCCGTTCGCCCTGCGGAACTGGCGGCCGGAGGCGGGGTTCATCTTCGGGGGCGGCGGGGCGGGCGGGGTGGCCGGACGGGCGGCGGTCCTCTTCGACGACGTCCTCCGCGACCACGTGCTCTTCCTGGACGTCTCGGTCTACGGGTCGTTCCAGTACACGCAGGCGGTGGTCCTGCTGGAGAACCGGGCCCAGCGGACCGGCTGGGTGCTGGGCGCCTTCCACTACGTCCAGCTCCAGGTCGACCAGCGGGACGCGAACCTCGCCTACTACCAGCGCGACTTCGGGCTGGTGGGCACCCTGCGGTACCCGCTCGACCGCTTCCGGCGCTTCGAGACCGAGCTCAGCCTCGGCGGCGTGCAGCGCTACTGCCTGACCGACTTCAGCGGCGACATCGCCCTCGCCTGCGGCGGGATCCAGTCCAGCACCAGCGTCTACCCGAACGACGCCGCCTGGTACTCGCAGAACGGCGGCGTGACCTTCAACGTCGGGCCGGCGGTCCGCTTCGGCTACGACACGGTCCGCTACGACCCCATCGTCGGCCCCCTCGACGGCCAGTCGCTGCTGCTCGAGCTCGGCGGCGGCTACCTGCCCGCCCGCCAGGCGGTGCACGGCTACGCGCGCATGGACGCGCAGCAATTCGTCCAGCTCGTCGGCCGCTCCAAGCTCGTCCTCCGCCTCGCCTCCGCCTCCTCGTTCGCCACCAACGCGCAGAGCCGCACCTGGGAGCGGACCTGGTGGGTCAGCTCGGCGGACAACCTCCGCGGCTACAGCCCCTTCGACACCGCCTACCTGGTGGGGCAAGGCTACTGGGTCGTGAACGCCGAGTTCCACCTCCCCATGGACACCCTCATCCACCTGCTCTTCTTCGACTTCATCGAGGGGATCGCCGCCGTCGACTTCGGCGGCGTCTTCGACAGCTGGGACTTCCGGACCGGCCGCTCCCCCGATCTCACCCGCCGTGGCCCCTGGGACGCCCGCACCCTCACCGGCGTCCTCGGGGTGAACGTGCTCTTCGGCCCGCTCCTGCTCCGCTTCCACTTCGGCCACCCCTTCGACATCGGCGGCATCCTCACCCCCGCCCTGGCGACGCACACCGCCTGGGTGACCAACATCACCCTTCGGTACCTCTTCTTCTGAGTCGCCGGCCCGGGGAGGGCGTGCGCCGTCACCGGGGACGAAGCCCTCGCCGCGCTCCTTCCTGGGCCGGTGCGCGCGGCGCCAGGGCCCTCCGCGCGGCCGTCCCACGGGGACGCGCGGGCCCTTCCGGGCAGGAAAGGTCCCAGGTGCGGTTCGGCCCCGTCGCGCCAGCGGCGGGTCCCGTCTCGGCGGCGCTCAGCTGGCGACGGGGGCGAGCACGGCGAGCCCGACGGCGAGCACGAGCGGGCCGATCACCGCGAGCGCGACGGCGAGCGGCCAGAGGTCGGGCTCGCGGTCGCGAAGGTCGACGGCAGGACGCGGGTCCACGTGGTGGAGCATGGCAGTCTCCAGCGTGCGCCCCGCGCGGCCGGCCATCGGCTCCGACGCACGGGAACAAGC